>JAPLMQ010000099.1 GCA_026386955.1 Planctomycetota bacterium | reverse complement strand
GGTGTTCCGGGGGTGTTCCGGGGGTGTTCCGGGGGTGTTCCGGGGGTGTTCCGGGGGTGTTCCGGGGGTGTTCCGGCGGCCTTCCGGGGGGCGGCCCTCGCTTGCGGCCTTTCAGGTCCGCCGTTATTCTCATGGATTCCGAATCATCGCCCGCGCTGGGCCCGCGCCAGCCGCGCCAAGCCACCCCCCACCGACGCTCGGAGCACCCGGTTCCATGACCGAATCCTACAACGACGACGCAAGCAAGGTCCGCGACATCGCCGTCTCCACCAAGTACCTCGGCTCCGGCGTCCACGCCGAAGAGAAGGGCGACCGCCGCGGCGCCATCGAGGCCTACGAGGCCGCCTACGCCGCCGACCCCGACAACGTCGAGGTCTGCTTCCGCCTCGCCTACAACCTCGACATGGTCGGCGAGGAGGACGAGGCCACCCACCTCTACGAGCAGATCGCCCAGCAGCCCCGCGCCCCGCTCACCGCGCTCATGAACCTCGCGGTGCTCTACGAGGACAAGGAGCAGTACGCCCAGGCCGAGGCCTGCCTCCGCCAGGTGCTCGCCACCGACCCCAACCACGCCCGCGCCCGCCTCTACATCAAGGACGTGATGGCCAGCAAGTCGATGGTCATCGACGACGACAAGGAAGGCCGGCTCGAGAAGGAGTCCGCCCTCCTCGAGACCCCCGTCACCGACTTCGACCTCTCCGTCCGGGCCCGCAACGCCCTGCGCAAGATGAACATCCGCACCCTGGGCGACCTGCTCAAGGTCACCGAGGCCGAGCTGCGCAACTTCAAGAACTTCGGCGAGGCCAGCCTCGAGGAGATCAAGACCATGCTCGCCCAGCGCGGCCTGCGCCTCGGGCAGGCCGTCGAGCAGCAGATGAGCGCCGTCAAGCGGGCCGTGTACGACCAGCTCAAGGCCGACACCGGCTCCGACGACGCCGCCCTCAACCGCCCCGTCGCCGAGCTCAACCTCTCCGTCCGGGCCCGCAAGGCCCTGGCCCTGCTCAACGTCCAGACCGTCGGCGACCTCTGCCTCCGCACCGAGGCGGAGCTCATCGGCGTGAAGAACTTCGGCATGACCAGCCTGCTGGAGATCAAGGAGAAGCTCAACGAACTGGGCCTCTCGCTCCGCCAGCTCAAGGAGTAGGCCCGGCTCGTCCGGCATCGCGAAACGCATCCAAGACACGGCCGACCGCGGCCGTGTTTTTTTTCGCCTGCCGAGGGGTGAGGAGTGACGAGAGACGAGAGACGAGAGAAAAACGTCCAAGGCACGGCCGATTGCGACCGTGCTTTTGTTGGCGCATTGAGCTCCAACGGGGCGTGAGGTGATAGCCCGGGGCAACGCCCCGGGTTGGGTCGTCGTGTTGGATTCAAGCCCTGCAAGGGCGCAACCTCGCCGCGAAGAAACCGGTTTCGCCCTTACAGGGCTCTGCGATTAGGACGCCGTTTTCCCGGGGCGATGCCCTCGTTGTACCACACATCTTTTTTGAAGTTTTCAGGGCATGGTCGGCGATGGAAAATCAAGGAATTCCCGCCGAAATCAACATAGCTCTACGCTAGACACGTGGGCGTCCCTTGTGTTTCGCGCGTCTCAATTCGACCTTGGTTGTCGCGTCAATCCCCTAAATTCCGCGGAAAACCGAGGGTTCCAAAAGATGTGTGGAACAACGAGGGCGTTGCCCCGGGCTATCACCTTGCGCCACGTTGGGGCTGAAGACAATGCCGGCGAATTTCCCGAGCTTGCCGACGGCTTTTCGCGCCTCGCAACGGATCAAAACTTTCCCGTTTTCTCGCCCCCTGATTCCGGGATCTGTCGTCTTCTTGAGTGCTCGTCCCAAGGCCGCCGAGAACCATGGCGGTTCGCTACTTCGCTGCCGGTTCGATCCGGTAGGCGATCTTCTTTGCCTTGTTCACGGCCGCCGGTTTGTCGTCGCGCTCAAGCAGGTCGATCACCACGTTGCGGGCCGTCGCCTTGGTGAACCACGAATCGGTCCAGTTAGCAGACGATAGCTTCACCCGGCAGGGACTTTCGAACTTCACCACCGCCGCGCCATCGAAGCGGGTCAGCTTCACGGCTTGCACCTTCGCGGCGTATTTGTCCGTCGCCGGCGTCCAGGCGCCGTCGATCTGGAACTCAATGGCTTGCGGCACATTGGCCTGCACCTCGGGGTTGTTTAGATAGGCCGGGATCGTCTCGACCAGTTCGGCAAAGGTCTCCTTGCCGTCGCCGGCGATGGTCGTCTCGACCCTGACGCCCTTTTCGTCCAACAGGAACGTGCGGGAATACTCCACCTTCCCGCCCGTGGGCTCGTCATAGACCAGATCACCCGCTTTCCTCTTCCCCTGGGCTTCAATGGGGACAGTGCGCATGCCTTGAAGGAGCCCGGAGACCTTGATGGTCGCCGTGTTGCCCAGGACTTTGGTTTCCACGTCCGGCTTCACGATGCGGCCCGAGGTGACGACCTTCCCGCCGGCGGTGACGCCGCTGACCGCGTGGATGGGCCAGAGCCGCCAGTCTTCGAGCTTGTCGAAGCCGCGGTCGTAGGATGCGCCGCTGCGCAAGCCCAGAATTGTCGACCCCGTCTTGGGTGTCCAGAAGGCGGACAACTGCCCGCCGCCCAAGCCCAGCGGGGCCTGGAACTGCGCCTTGTTGTCGTCGGGCGTCTGCACGCCGACCGGGCCGGTGTGGATGATGGCCGCGTAGCCGCCTTGGCGAGCGACGACGAAGGCCTTGTCGAAGTCTCGCACGAAGTTCTCGCCACGCAGGAAGGGCGACTTGAGCATCGGCGAGTTCTTCTGCTCCAATTCCTGGCGGTGTGCGAATGTGCCCTTCCTGTAGAACTCGTAGGCGGGGTTGACGCTGATGGGGAAGTCGTTGGTCCACCACATGTAGAGCCGCCAGGGGTTGAGCTTGATCTCGTCGTTGCGGATGTGTCGAAGCTTGTCTGCCTCGCGGATGCGGGGGTTTTCGGCGATGTCTTCGTTGTAGTCGTGGGCGCGCCGGCTCGGCGCGCCCTTGAGGACTTCGGGTGTCGGGGCCGTGCCGTCACGCCCCGCCGGCTTGCCGATGAACTGGGCCGCCTCGTCGGTGACCATGGCGGCGGCCACGTCGCGCACGCCGTCGATGGCGAACTGATCCGAGTCAGGCGGGCTGCCCAAGCGTGCGTTGAAGTGAGTGGGGCCGGTGGCCTTGCCGTCAGGCTCGGGGAGGATCAGGTGGCCGCGCAGGCGGTAGGTGCGTTCGACAGCGTCGCGAGCGAAGGGCCAGTCGGTCATCAGCGCGATCCAGGCCGCGTAGAGATTGGCGATGCCGCCGAAGCCGATGTCGATCCCGCCGCGCTCGACCCAGTAGCCCGAGGAGCTGAAGTATCGCGGGTCGGTGCAGACCATCCGCGTACGCTCCTCGACCGCTTTGGCGAACTCGGCGTCGTTGATCGCGCGGCTGATGTAGATCAGGCCCAGCGGCGCCATCAGGTCGCTGTCGCACGACTCGCCGCGGATGCCCCAGGCGAGCATGCGCTGGCCGACCATTTTCATGCCGGTTTCATATGCCTTCTGCACTTCGGGCGGGAGCAGGTCCTTGAAGCCCGGGTAGGCGGCCGCGAAATAGACGGGGAAGTAGCCGTGCCAGTCGGCCCGAATGGGCGGCGGGACCTTGCCGTCGTTCTCCTCGGCGAAGTCATGGAACATCATCATCGCCACCGCGCCGCCGACAAACGCCCGCATCTTGAGTCCGCGGTTGTTGCGGTAGAGATTGCCGGGATAGTCCCACTGCGCCAGGGTCACGACCGCCTCGGGCCAGACGCAAGGCCGCATGACGCCGTTGGGCGTCTCGATCGCGGATAGCACGAATAGCGCGGGCGGGGCGTTGACCGAGGGCCATCCCCGCTTGGTGCCGACCAGCGGCTGATGCGTCAGCGCCAGGATGTAGTTGCGGTAGAGATACTCCGGGTCGGTGCTGGTGTTCTTGTCCAGCGGGATCAGTTCGTGGATGCCGTGCGTGAAGTCCGCCTCCTTGAGCGTCGCCATGTAATTCCGAAGAACCTTCTGGTACTCGTGGTTCTGCGGCAGTCGGGTCGGCAGCGGATCACGTCCCTCCTGCGCATAAAGCGGCGCGGACAGGCAAGTCGCCAGGAGAAACACGGCGAGGTTTAGGGCAACTGCGAGCTTCATCTGGAACTCCTGATGGCAAGAGGAGGAAAAGTGGAGGATGAACAGAGGGACAGGTCAATTCATTTCCAACGGACCGGATCAAGTCGACCTGCCCCTCAGCCGCCGAACCCCCACCCCTCGTCGAAATAGCCCGACGCCACCGGCCTCTCCCGAATCTTCCCCGTCGCGTCCAGCGGGGTGGCGGGGCCGATGTCCATCACCGCCCAGTCGCCCAGCCTCGGGAAGAGGAGGTAGTTGATGGTCGCGGAGTCATTCCCGCGGAAGGTGTGGCCGGAGTTGAGGACGACGTAGCGATCCTCGCCGCCCTTCATCGGGTTGGGCTGTATCAGCAGCGGGGCCGAGGTCGCCGCGTCGTGGTCCACGCCGGCCATCGTCAGGCGCTTGCGCGTCCAGCCCAGCGGGAGGGCGCCGACGATCTCGCGCAGCACCGCGTTTGAGCCGGGGTCGCCGAAGAGGATCAGGTTGCGGTTGCGCACGTCGTCGGCCGTCACGTCGACATCCTTCTTCACCGGCAAATCCCCGTGCCAATAGCGCGGCCACTCGTCGGCGAAACGCTCCAGGCACGCCTCCGTCCACGCGCCGACGGCCGGGTTCCACGCCTTGCCCGTCCCGCGCACGCAGACGAAGCCCGAGAAGAAGGCGTCGTCGATCGGGCCTTGGATCCCCGGGCGCTTGCGCGTGAGGAAGCCGGTCGCGGCGGCGCGCTCGGACATCTGCGTCCAGACGCCGCCGCGCAGTTCCAGCACGACCCGCCCCGCCTGGCGCAGACCCGCGCCGCCCGCGAGCTTGACCTCTTGCCCCGCGACGATGACGCGCGGCTGTCGCCTCCCGAAAATACCGGCGTCGATCGCGAAAGCGGTGATGTTCAACGGGGCCTCGATCTCCACCGCGCCCGCCTTCGCCCCCGAGGCGGCCACGCGGGCTCGGATCTCCGCGCGCTCCAGATGCTTGCCCAGCCCGAGCAATTGCAGCCAGTGGCATTTCCCGTAGCGCAGCGTCCAGGTGACGAAGCGGATCTCGCGCGGGAAATGGTCGAGCCCGCGGGCGGCGTGCTCGCCGACCAGCTTGAGCTGCAGCTTGTGCGTCACGGGGTCGATCGTGTGCTGCGTGAAGGGCGAGACGAGGTTGATGAGCTGGTTGCCCTCCTTGCGCACGGCCTCGTTCATGATCGTGTGGGCCTCGACGAACGGGTCGTGCGCCCCCACCGCGGCGAAGACGGGGACCGCGCCGACGTTCGCGGCATAGTCGACCGAGTCGAGCGTGTGCAGGCCGGCCTCCTGGTGGGCGGGCAACTGGCCGACGCGCGGGAAGTGGTCGAACGGGGCGTAGGAGAAGCGGTGCGTGTCGACGTAGCCGCAGTACGGGGCGATGGCGACGAACTTGCCGGGGTGCTTGAGCCCGATGTGCCACGTGCCCGTGCCGCCCATCGACATGCCGCGGAGGACGAGGCGGTCGCGGTCGATGGGGTAGTTGCGGCAGACGGCCTCGATGGCCTCGAAGACGTCGGTCTCGCCGGCGAAGCGATAGGCGTTCTCGATGCGGGCCATGGGCGTCATCTGGATGTAGTCGGGCTCGTCGGGGATCGCGGGCGTGGGCATCGCGTCGGGCGCGATGAAGCCGGAGAAGCGGGAGAGGTAGGTGACGCAGGCGAGGCCGCGGGCGCTGCGGCTGCCGTCGAGGACGACGTCGAGCCGGACGGGTTTTTTCCAGTCGAGGTTCGCGGGCACGTGCAGGGAGAAGGCTTGGGAGGAGCCGTCGATGGTGGAGACGAAGCCGCGGACCATGCGGCCGGTGATGTGATGCCAGGGCGTCTTGCCGTCGGCGAGCGCCTCGGCCCGCTGCTTGCCGATGGCGATCGCCTGCGCGACCAGCGCCTCCTCCGCGGGCGTCAATGCGGGCTCGTAGGCCAGGGCCCAGCGGGCCGCCTGCACGTAGAGGTCGACGTCGGCCCAGAGGTCGTGGGGCAGCGATTGCTTCGACCCCGCGATCTTCGGGCGGAGCTTGGCGACGAGGGCGGCGAGGCAGTCGAAGTCGGATTGGAGGGACATGGGGGTTCTCCGGGAGGCGTCGTGGAACCGGAACGATAGCGATTCCGATGGAGTTTGGAGGAGCGAGATGGAGTTGATCAGAGCCGGGGACTGTGTCCCCGATGTTCAGGCGCAAGGCGGTACTCCGCCGCGCGCGACGTGGCGGACTCGCAGGGGCGTGGCGATTTTCTTCGGAGCGCCATCGACAGCATCTGCCTATGGCGTCATCCAACCCTGGCGCGGAGGGTTAACGGCGATTCGCGCGAGCGGAGTACCGCTGCACGCCCGATCGACGGACACACAGTGTCCGGCTCTGATCAGAGGCTCGCTCCGATCCCGCTCCTCCACGTCCGAGAACTCGCCTTGCCCGAGTCAAGATTTTTGCCGACGACGCCCGATATCAGCAAGTGAGAAGGCGTAGAAAACGCCGCTGCGCTCCCATCGCCCTGCTGATCGAGCCTCACCCATGACTCCAATCGCCGGCCACGGTTTCCTGCGTCGTTCGACCACCCGCCAGCGCCTCGCCGCATTCCTGCTCGGGGCGCTGGGCGTGACATCCTCCGCCGCGTTCGCCGAGGCGCCGCCGCTGCGCGAGGCCGGGCGTCCGCCTGCCGCTGCGCCGAGAATCATCTCCGCCAGCGCTGCCGTGCCGACCCAATCCGGCGCCCCGCTCTGGCTGCGCGACAAACTCACCGCCGCGGTCGACGACGCCTTCTCGGGCGTCTTCACCTGCCAGACGATGCGGTTCGATCCGCCGCGGACGATCGTGCTGGAGGGCGTGCTGCTCGAGCCCAAGCGCCCGTTCGGCTGGGCGGAGTTGGCCGCGGTGCCCGCCGGCGGCCCGCCGCGCCGCTTCGACGGGCGACTCACCATCGAACGCGCGACGCTGGAACTCGCCTCGGCCCCGTCGGAAGGCTCGCCGCTCGCCGTCTCGCGGCTCACGCTCGACAAGCCCACGCTGCTGGGCGCTGACAACGCCGTGGTCGACAGCGCCGGCGGCGACGGCCCGCGCGTCGAGGCGGGCGTCGACCGCAACCGCAGCACCGCCAACACGCGCACGCGCCTCAGCCCCGACCCGCTGCGCTCCAGCTTCGAGCACCTCAACGTCGCGATCCACACGCTCCCGCCCACGGTGAGCACGATCCGCCTGCGGAAGTTCATGCCGCTCGACGCCCTGACGATCCGCGGCGGGCAGATCGTCACGCCCGCCGGCGGCGGTTCGCCCGAAAGCTCCTGCGGCATCGACCTCAACGCCGAGGGGGAGGCGAACGGGCAGTGGCGCTTCGGGCTCGCCCTCACCGCGCCGACCGCGAAGGGCTGGACGCAGGTGCGCACGCAGGGCACGGGCAACCCCGACATGGGCGCGATCAACATGACGAACCTCAAGTTCCTCAGCGTGAGCCCCGAGGGGCAGACGACGGAGCTGGATGTCGGCCAGATCCGCCTGCGGCTGTCGGTGGAGCGCGGCCCGGCGAACGGCGACCGGCCGCTGCCCTCGGTGGACACGTCGGCGATCGACTCGCTGCCGCCGGCGTATGGGACGGGGAAGTGAGACTTGGCGGGGGCCAATCCATTCCTGCTGCATCGCCGCGCGGCAGGCACGTCGCGCGGGCGGAGCACCGCCTCGCCCGATCTTCGGACACACAGTGTCCGGCTCTGATCAGGCAACGCGCGAGGCGCGGGTGTCAATGAACCGCCCTTGCGAGGCCGCGGCGGGTTTCGCGGATTACCGCTCTACCCACCCTACAGAATGCCCTCGCCTCACACCGCGAAGTACCGCGCCTTGGGATGGTGCACGATGATCGCGCTGGTCGACTGCTCGGGGTCGATCTGGTGGTTCTCCGTCAGCGTGCAGCCGATGCGGGCGGGGTCGAGCAGGCGGAAGAGCTTGTCTTGGTCGCTCATGTCGGGGCAGGCGGGGTAGCCGAAGCTGTAGCGCGAGCCGCGGTAGGTCTGGGTGAAGAGCTCGCGGACGTTGGGGCTGTCCTGGTCGGCGATGCCCATCTCCTGCCGCATGCGCTTGTGCCACATCTCGGCGAGCCCCTCGGTCGCCTCGACGCTGATGCCGTGGAGGTAGAGGTAGTCCTGGTACTGGTTCGCGTCGAAGAGGGCCTTGGAGCGCACGCTCGCCTCGGAGCCCATGGTGACGCACGAGAGGCCGAGCAGGTCCTTCACGCCCGACTCCACGGGGCGGAAGAACCCGCTGATGCAGAGCCGGCCGCGCGACTTCTGGCGGGGGAAGCTGAAGCGCTCGATCTCGCGGTCGGGGTCCTTGGGGTCGTAGACGACCAGGTCGTCGCCCGAGGCGTTGCAGGGGAAGTAGCCGTAGACGACCTGCGGGCGCAGGATTTTCTCGTCGCGGCATTGGGCCTTGAGCTTGGCGAAGAGCGGCTCGACGTGGTCCTCCAGCCGGGCCTCGTACTCCGCGTCGGTCATCCGCCCCTTCTTGAACTGCCACTGCCCGCGGAAGAGGGCGATGGTGTTGATGAAGGGGTAGACGTCGTCGAGCTTGATCGACTCCACCACGCGGCTGCCGAGGAACGGCGCCGCGGGGATGTCGACCGGCTCGATCGTCTCGCCCGGCTCGAGCACCGCCAGCCCGACGCGCGAGCCGTCGGCCTCCGCCTCCGCGTCGGCCTTCTCCTTCGCGGCCTCGAGCTTCGCGTCGACCGTGGCCCGCTTGGTGAGGCGCTCCTCGATCTCGGTGTTGAGCACCGTCTCCTTGCCCGAGACGAGGTGGTCCATGATGCGCAGGCCGTCGAAGGCGTCGCGCCCGTAGTAGACGTGCCCCTTGTAGGCCCCGCGCAGGTCGCACTCGCAGTAATGCCGCGAGAGGGCGGCCCCGCCCAGCAGCAGCGGCACGGTGATCTCCTGCAGGTTCAGCTCGTCGAGGTTCTCGCGCATCACCACCACGCTCTTGACCAGCAGGCCCGAGAGGCCGATGGCGTCGGCCTTGGTCTCCTTCCACTTGCGGATGATGTCGGCGATGGGCTGCTTGATGCCCAGGTTGTGCACCGTGTAGCCGTTGTTGGTCAGGATGATGTCGACCAGGTTCTTGCCGATGTCGTGCACGTCGCCCTTGACGGTGGCGAGCACGATCGTCCCCTTGGTCTGCCCGGCGACCTTGGTCATGTACTGCTCGAGGTGGGCGACGGCCATCTTCATGACCTCCGCCGACTGGAGCACGAAGGGGAGCTGCATCTGGCCCGAGCCGAAGAGCTCGCCGACGGTCTTCATGCCCGCGAGCAGGTGGTCGTTGATGATGTCGAGCGGGGCGTACTTCTCCCGCGCGGCCTCGAGGTCCTCGACGAGGTTCTTCTTCTCGCCGTCGACGATGTGGGCCTGCAGCCGCTCCTCGAGCGTGAGCTGCTTGGCCTCGGCCTTGACGGCCTTGCCCGCGTCGTCGTCGGGGAAGAGGGCGATGAATCGCTGCAGCGGGTCGGGGTTGGCGCCCGGGGCGATCACCGCGTCGCGGCGGTCGTAGATCACGTCGAGCGCCGCCTGCCACTGTTCCTTGGGGATGCGGTTCTCGGGCAGGATCTTCGAGACGTGGACGATCGCGCTGGTCAGCCCCGCCTGCACCAGCTCGTGCATGAAGGCGCTGTTGAGCACCACGCGGGCCGCGGGGCGCAGGCCGAAGCTGATGTTGGAGAGCCCCACGGTGATCTGGCACTGCGGGAACTCCGTCGCGATCCGGCGGACGCCCTCGATGGTCTCCAGGCCCGAGCGGCGGTCCTTGTCCATGCCCGTGCTGATCGGCAGCACCAGCGGGTCGAAGAAGAGGTTGCCCGCGGAGAGGCCGTGCTTGTTCACCGCGAGGTCGAACATCCGGCGGGCGATGGCGATCTTTCGGTCGGCGGTGCGGGCCATCGCCTCCTCCTTGTCCTCGTCGATGGTGCCGAGCACCAGCGCCGCGCCGTAGCGCTTGGCGAGGTGGCACATCGCGGCGAATTTCTCCTCGCCGTCCTCGAGGTTCGCGGAGTTGATGATGCTCTTGCCCGGCGCGCACTTGAGCCCCGCCTCGATGGTCTTGGGCTGCGTGGAGTCGAGCATCAGCGGGAGGTTGACCTGGCGGACGAAGCGCTTGACCAGCTCGGCCATGTCGGCGGCGTTGTCGCGCCCCGCGTAGTCGACGTTGATGTCGATCACGTGCGAGCCCTCGCGCGACTGCTCCTTGGCGAGGCTGACCATCGCGTCCCAGTCCTCGGCCTCGAGCATCTTCTTGAACGCCCGCGAGCCCGAGGCGTTGGTCCGCTCGCCCATGTTCAGGATCGAGCTGTCCTGGCGGAACTCCACGGGGCTGTAGAGCGAGGTGCAGGAGGCCTTCGCGGGGGCCTTGTCGACCTTCGCGGGCGGGCGGATGCCCACCGCCTCGACGAGGGCCTTGATGTGCTCGGGCGTGGTGCCGCAGCAGCCGCCGACAATGTTGACCCCCGAGTCCTCCACGTAGCGCTTGAGGGCCTCGGCGAAGGGGGCGGGCTTGAGGGGGAACTCGGTGCGGTTGTTGACCAGCATCGGCAGCCCGGCGTTGGGCAGGACGCTGATCTTGCCCCGCCAGTGGCGGCCGAGGTGGTGGATGTGCTCCGACATCTCCGTCGGGCCGGTGGCGCAGTTGAGGCCCAGCGAGAGGATCGGGTATTCCGCGAGGGCGACGGCGGCGGCGGCGATCTCGGTGCCCAGCAGCATCGTGCCGGTGGTCTCGATGGTCACCTGGGCCATGATCGGGATGTCGAGCACCGTCTTGCCCGCGCGGGCGAGGGCCTGGAGGCAGCCCGTCACGGCGCACTTGATCTGCAGGAGGTCCTGCGCGGTCTCGATGAGGAAGACGTCGGCCCCGCCGTCGATCAGCCCGCGGGCCTGCTCGGCGTAGGAGGCGAGCATCTCCTCCCAATGGGTGTTGCCCAGGGTGATCAGGCGCGTGCCGGGGCCGATGGAGCCGACGACGAATCGCGGGCGGTCGGGCGTGGCGAAGCGGTCGCAGGCCCGGCGGGCGATCTGGGCGGCCTTGACGTTGATCTCGTGGACGCGGTCGGAGAGGTCTTGGTCGGCCATCGTGATGACGTTGGCGTTGAAGGTGTCGGTCTCGACGCCGTCGGCGCCGACCTCGAGGAAGGAGGCGTGGATGGTCTCGATGACGTCGGGGCGGGCGAGGACCAGGGCCTCGGTGCAATTCTCGCGCCCGAGGTAGTCGCGCTCGATGTCGAGGTCGATCTTGTGGATGCTCGTGCCCATGGCGCCGTCGAAGAAGAGGACGCGGCGCTCGAGCTCGGCGAGGAATCTGCTGCTCATCCTGGGATGTCCTGCGAAAAAAGGGGCCAAGAAGCGGCTCGTCGCGGGGTGGGAGGGAGGCTGGGGCTGCCCCGCCGTCATTCATCCGTCAATCCGGATGAATAGATGATAGCCGAGCCGCATGGCGAGGCAAGCCCCTTTGGCTCCGGGAGGCTCGGGGCGCGGGGTGGACCGGTCAGGCGAGCCGCACGCCGAAGCGCCCGCAGATCGCGATGACCGTGTTCATGTCCGGCGGCCCCGCGGGAAGCGCCGCCAGCTCGTCGAACATCGGTCCCAGCGTCGCCGGCGAGACCGTCACCATCACCCGCCCCGGCGCGCCCGCGACGAAGTGGAACGCGTGCGGCACCCGCCGTGGCAGGAAGACCGTCGTGCCCGGCTCGGCGAGGATCGTGCGGTCGGCCAGCTTGTACTCCACCTTGCCTGCGATGACGTGGAACGTCTCGTCTTCGTTCTCATGGACGTGGAAGGGCACGCCCACGCCGGGCGCGTTGACCTGCTCGAACATCTCGTAGAGCCCGCCGGTCTGGGCGGCGGTGACGCGGACGAAGTGGTTGTCGCCCAGCACGACGCGTGTGGGCTTGTCGCCGGGGGGAAGGATGGAAGCGGGCATCGTCGGTCTCCTGGGTGAGGGATGTCCGATTTTAGCGTGGCGCGCCATGGGCCACAGATGTGAACGCGCAGGTCTGGACTCGCATGTCTGGCAGAGCCGGACACTGTGTGTCCGTTCATCAGGCGCCAGGCGGTACTCCGCCGCGCGCGACGTGCCAAGCTCGCAGACCTCACACGATCATCTTCGGAGCGCCATCGACAGTATTTGTTGATGGCGACATTCTCCTCCGGTGCGTGGAGGGTTGACGGCGATTCGCGCGAGCGGAGTGCCGCTGCGCGCCCGATCGACGGACACACAGTGCCCGGCTCTGACCAGAGGAATTCGTCTTTGTCGGAGATCGCGAAGGAGACGAGGCCGCGATGAATCCGCCCCTCACGCCGGCTCGATCGTCACCGTCAGCTTCCGGCTGGAGAACTGCTGCTGGAACAGCTCCGCCCGCTCGCGGTGGGTCGTGAGCAGCAGCGCGGCGCCCTTCTCGTGGGCCTCGAGCGTTTGGCGGACGGCGTCCTGCTCGGCGAGGCGGGTGAGCATGACGATCGTCTCGATGACGTAGTCGAACTCGTTCACCTCGTCGTTGTGGAGGATCACCTTCCAAGGCGGCAGCGGCTGGACGCTGGGCTTGGCGGGCGCGGGCTGGATCTCCGTCGAGCCGCGGGCCGGGGTTGGCCCGGGGGCGGGGGCGGCCGGGGGAGGCGTCGCGGCGGGCGTCTCGTCGGCGGGCTGGGGGGACTCGGAGTTCGCCTCGGGCATGGCTCGCACAGCTCCTTTTCGCACACACGAGATTAAGCCGGATTGGCGCCGCGAGCAAGCGCAATCCACACAAGGATCAACGGACATTTGAATAAGACGTTGGCAATCTGCACGTCCGGGCGAAGCGAGTCAATCGTGCATGTTTCCCTGGATTGCCCCGCTTGCCACTTTCGCCGAGACCGACAAATCGCCTGCGCGGTGACGCGGGGCTGGAGCCCGCTTGCAGGGCGGGGGTTCTGTTGCGATGCGCGATCGACGTTGGGCCGTGCCACATCGCAGCCGAAGGCTGCTATGTGCAAGTGAACAGTTGGGTCAAGGCTTGAGAGGGAAGTCTCCCCGTTTTTGACCATGGGCGTGATTTCAAAGGTCCCGGAACCTCGGCGCTCCCGGTTGACCAGCACACAGCAGCCTTCGGCTGCGATGTGGCACGCCCTCGGAACTTCGCGGGGTCGCAACAGAGCCTAGCCGTTGAAGCCCGGCGGCTGCAGGCCCAAGGCTCGCAGCATCGCCGCCGCCTTGTGCAGTGTCTCGTCGAACTCGTGGCCGGGGTCGCTGTCGGCCACGATCCCGCCGCCGACGGAGAAGTCGACGCGGCCGCCCCCGGAACCCCCGGAGCCCCCGGAAGCGCCACCCCCCGCGGGTTGTTCGCAAAGCAGCGTGCGGATGGCGATGTTGAACTGGGTCAGCTCGGCCGAGAGGAGCCCGATCGCGCCGCAATAAGGCCCGCGGCGGACGGGCTCGAGCTCATCGATGATCTCCATCGCCCGGATCTTGGGCGCGCCGGTGATCGAGCCACCCGGCATCGTGGCGCGGAGGAGGTCGATCACGTCGCGCGACGGGTGCAGCAGGCCGGTGATGGTCGCGACGCCGTGGTGGATCGTCGGGTGCGACTCGATGACGCGCGGCTCGGGCACCTGCACCGAGCCATAGGCGCAGACGCGCCCGAGGTCGTTGCGCAGCAGGTCGACGATCATGTTCAACTCCGCGATGTCCTTCTCGCTGCGGCGAAGCTCGTCGGCCGGCACCGTCGCTGGGCGCGTGCCCTTGATCGGGCGGGTGACGACATTGCCTCTCGCGTCGACTTCAAGGAAAAGCTCCGGAGAGGTCGAAGCGATCGCGCGGTGTGGATCGTTCGCTTGCGATGGGGCGAACTCAAGGTACCCGCCGTACCACGCGGGCGAGACGTCGGCGAGCCGGCCGAAGAGGCTGCGCGTCGCCAGGCGGGTCGGGCCGTCGAGCCGGGCGGTGAAGCGCTGGGCGAGGTTGGCCTGGAAGATGTCGCCCGCGGCGATGTAGCGGAGCGTCTGCGCGACGGCGGCTTCATACGACCGGCGCGTGAAGACGCCTTGCAGGTCGGACGCGGCGAAGGCGGGCTCGCGCGGCCCGGCGGATGTGGCGTCGGCTGCCACGGCGCTGGCAAGATCCGGCTCGCCCCCGCGGGCCCAACTCCCATGCGCCGTCCATTTCCCCGGCCCGGCTCCGGTCCCGACTCCGGCCCCGATATGGTCCGTCCGCTCGTATTCCAGCCAACCCGGGCACCACGCCAGTTCGACGATCGGCCAATCGCGGTCGGCCGCGGCCCGGGCGGACAGTCGCTCGATCCATCGCCCCAGGTCGTATCCGAGGTAACCGACCCACAGCCCCTTCGCCTCGGCCGAGACGCGTAGCAACCGGCGGAGGTCGGCGAACGGCTTGTGCGTCAGTTCGCCCGCGGGGAGCAGACGCGGGTCGCCGGTCCACTCGCTGCGTCCGTGGCCATCGGGTGTGTTGACGAAGCGGTAGACGCCTTGCCCGTGGGTGAGGATCGATTTGCGGGCCCAGCGCGGGTGGAAGCGCCCGGAATGGAGCAGCAGCGCGTCGCGATCGGCCGGCCACCGCCGAAGCGCCTCCAACGGGTCGAACATCCAATCCAGAGGGCGGGCCTGGCCGAGCATCCGCGCATGATAGCGGGAGGAGGTCGGATCGTGCGGGAGAGAGGCTCGATGTCTGCATTCCGTAGGGTGGCGCTGAGCGTACTCGCGAAGCCCACCGGCGCGACGCACAATGACACGGGGTCGCACACGTACACCGGACGCCCAACCGGTGGGCTTCGCGGTTTCCGGGGGGTACCGCTCAGCGCCACCCTACGCGGATGGGCTTTGCAGATCGGCCCTGAGACGCTGGCACATCGTGCGAGCGGAGTACCGCCTTCGCCCGATCGACGGACACACAGTGTCCGGCTCTGATCAAGACGAGTCCCGTGCGCATCCCGGAAATCTCCTTGCCCGCCCGCGCATCGCCTCCGCATCTCCCCCCAATCTCATTCCGCGCAGCCGTTGACTCGATTTCCGGGCTCTTCTACCGTTGCGCTGACTCCCGCGCCTCCGCCTCAATCCGGAACCGCCTCCATGAACCACCCCTCCGCCGCCACCATCGGCCAGCTCAAGGCCACCGACTACCGCTACCGCACCGTCAAGCAGGAGCTGCGCGAGAACCTCGTCGCCCGCCTCAAGGCAGGCCAGCCGATCTTCCCGGGCATCATCGGCTACCGCTCCACCGTCATGCCCCAGATCATCCACGCGATCCTCTCCCGCCACGACATGCTCTTCCTTGGTCTCCGCGGGCAGGCCAAGACGCGGATGCTCCGCATGCTCCCCGAGCTCATGGACGAGTGGATCCCCATCCTCGCCGAGCTGGAGATCCCCGACGACCCGCTCGCCCCGATGACCGGCATGGGCAAGCGCCTCGTCGCCGAGAAGCGCGACGACACGCCCATCCGCTGGCTGCACCGCTCCGACCGCTACCACGAAAAGCTCGCCACGCCCGACGTGACCATCGCCGACCTCATCGGCGAGATCGACATCGTCAAGCATGCCGAGGGGCGCTACCTCTCCGACGAATCGACGATGCACTTCGGCCTCATCCCGCGCACCAACCGCGGCCTCTTCGCCATCAACGAGCTGCCCGACCTCGCCCCGCGCATCCAGGTCGGCCTCTTCAATGTCCTCGAGGAGCGCGACGTCCAGATCCGCGGCTACCCCATCCGCCTCAACCTCGACGTCTGCCTCGCCTTCTCCGCCAACCCCGAGGACTACACCAACCGCGGGCGCATCGTCACGCCCCTCAAGGACCGCATCGGCTCGGTCATCCGCACCCACTACCCCCAGACCGCCGACGAGGCGATGCAGATCACCAAGGCCAACGCCTGGCTCGACCGCACGGCCGACCGCAAGGCCGACGGCCACGCACCGACGCACGAAAACGGCGTGCCCACGATCGAAGTCCCCGAGTTCATGGCCCGCCTGATCGAAGAGATCGTCGACCAGGCCCGCAAGAGCCCGCACATCAACCAGGCCTCGGGCGTGAGTGTGCGCACGAGCATCTCCTGCGCCGAGAACATGGTCTCCAGCGCCGAGCGCCGCGGCATCCTCACCGGCGAGGCCCGCGTCGTCCCGCGCATCTGCGACCTCGCCCACCTCGTGGCGAGCTGCCGCGGCAAGGTCGAGCTGATGCTCGCCGAGGACGGGCAGGGCAGCGAGGACAAGCTGCTCACCTCGCTAATCGGCGAGGCGGTGAAGAAGCTCTTCGCCGAGATGGCGGAGCTCGACGACTTCGAGGATTTGTCCGACCAGTTCAAGGAAGGCCTGACGCTCGCCGTGGGCGACGAGGTCAGCGCCGCTGAGCAGGTGGCGAACATGAAGCACGTCCGCGGGCTGATCCCCCGCGCGGCCGACCTCGCGCGGAAGCTGGGCATGAACGCCAAGGACGACCAATGCCTCGCCGCCGCGGGCGAGCTGATCCTCGAGGCGCTCTACGTCAACAACCGGCTGTCGAAGGGCGTTTCGTCGTCGGGCTCGACGGCGTATCGTGGATGAGAGGGCTTGTGGTTTTGTAGGGTGGGTTGAGCGGCAATCCGCGAAACCCACCGCGGCCTCGCAGGGGCCGTTCATGGACCAACACCCGCCTCTGCCGCTGGATTTCCCCCCGCGGATGACCTAAAAGATTCGAGTCGGGAATCGCACTTTCCCCCTCCTCCTTTGCAAGGGCTTTCCCATGAACAAGCGTGTTGCGGTGGCGGCGATGTCGGCGGCGGTCGCGTTGGGCGGCGCGGCAGTTTGGATCCAGGCCAGTTCGCCGGCGTCGGCCCAGATGGGCGCGCCCGCGGCCGCCGAGGCGCCCAAGGCGGCCGGCGCGGAGAAATACAACCTCGACCCCGCCCACACCTCCGTCGCCTTCAAGGTCGCCCACGTCGGCGTCAGCCAAGTCTTCGGCCTCTTCACCGAGGCCAAGGGCGCCTTCGTCCTCGACAAGGCCGACGCCTCCAAGTCTCGCGTCGACGTCGAGGTCAAGGTCGCCAGCGTCTTCACCGGGCAGCCCGGACGCGACAAGCACCTGCAGGGCCCCGACTTCTTCAACGCAACCGAGTTCCCCACCATCAACTTCATGAGCACCAAGTTCGCCGCAGGCGGCAGCCCCAACACCTACGAGGTCACGGGCGACCTGAAGCTCCACGGCGTGACCAAGAAGGTCACCGTCACCCTCACCAACCCCGGCGAGGCCGAGTTCCCCCCGGGCTCGGGCAAGCACCGCACCGGGCTCATCGGCGAGTTCAAGGTCAAGCGCAGCGACTTCGGCATGACCAACATGATCCCCGCCGCGGGCGACGAGGTCCTCATCGCGTTCGGGCTCGAGGGGATCAAGCAGTAAGAATCGCGACGAGGCGCGGAGATCGAACCAACTCGCGACTTCCAGATCGCACACCCAAAGCCCAGGCACCGCGTGCCTGGGTTTTTCTTCGCGCCGCGCGGTCACAGCGCCCCGTGTCCTCTATCCTGGTTCGTCGATCTTCCTACTTCAGGTTCGAGACGAGCGACTGGATCTTGCCCAAGGTCTTGTCGTCGACCCCGCTGCCATAATTGACACAAAGATACAACTGCTTGCCCGTCTCCGGGACGACAACGACGCTGAGGTTGGTCCGCCAGTAGGGCTCAACGAGCGTCTGGGGCGTTTTCGCCTGATTGACCTCGCCCTCCTTCTGCAGGAAGGCCCGCATGATGAACCCCTTGTGGCTCGGGCCGGTGCGGGGATAGGCCTTTTCCGACCACTCTCCCGTCATGTCGGCACCATGGACCACGAACGGGCGGCTCTTGTAATGGGCCTCGAGGCTCGATTGGCCCGGCGGAGCGATGAACGTCAAATCGGGGCCCAGCTCCTTGAGCCCGGCGCGGAGCTTGGTCTCCAGGCGACGGAGGACGGGATCGTCAGCCGCGGGTTGGGTGGCGGGCGAATCCGACGCTGGTTGCGTCTTGTCGAGCGCCGCGGCGGAAGTCAGGGCCAGGCCGGCGAGAAGCAGTGACGCCATGAGGATCGCCTTCGCACGGGTCATCGTTGTTCTCCTTTGGATTATGCAATGCCGAACAATCTTACTTCACTCCCCCACCATCCACGTCATCGCGCTTGAGCCCGTCCATGGGCCGGGGTATTGCCAGTTCGTGCCCGCGAGGCTCCAGGAGAACTGCGTGTAGACGCCGCTGGTCGAGAAGCCGTTGATGACGTGGTAGGACTTCTCCTTGAAGACCAGCGAGCCGTCGTTGTCGCGCATCAGGCTGACCTGCGTGGGGGTGGTGCCCGAGACGACGCTGCCGCGGAGGCAGACCATTTCGAGGTCATAGCGGGCGACGTCGCCCTTGGCTTCGGTCATCACGCGGATCGGCCTGCCCGCCTTCACCGCGGCGACGAGCGTGCCCAAGTCGCCCGAGGTCCGCTTGCCGCCCGCGTCGTTGACGTAGACCACATGCCACCCACCACCCGACATGGCGCGGTCCGAGGAGCCGCCGGCTTGGCGGGCCGACTTACTAGTGCAGCAGCCCGAGACCAGGGGCAGGAGCGCCAGGGCGAGGAGCAGGAGGACGCGCGTCGTGACGGTTTTCATGGGCGGTTCCTTTGCGGGGGGAAGTGGACGGAGAGGGCCGGAATCGATGGGGTGGCGATGAGACGAAGCGAACCAAGTCTAACAGCGAAGCCTCCCTCTCCGCGCATGAAAAGGCCGCGGCTTTCGCCGCGGCCAAAGGGTTCGCGTTCGTTCGCACGAGTCGAAGATCATCGGCCAACCGCGGCCGGATCACTTCACTTCGATGCGGCGGGGCTTGACCTCCTCGCGCTTCTGCAGCTTCAGCCGCAGGACGCCGTCCTCCAGCTTCGCCTCGACCTTGGAATCGTCGACCAGGTTCGGCAGCTTGAAGGTGCGGGCCACGCGGGTGAATCGCCTCTCGCGCAGGTGCGAGACGGGCGCCGGCCGGCCTTGGCCTTCGGGACCCGTCGGGGCGGCGGGCTCCTGGCTCTTCCGCTCCGCGACGATGGAGAGGACGCCGTCCTCGATCGTCACCTGCACCTCGGCGGGCTTGAAGCCGGGCAGCTCGGCGTCGACGAGGATGTGGTTCGCGTCCTCGCGGACGTCGACGGGGTAGACGCCGGTGAGCGTCTGCTCGGGCGTCTCAGGCGTCCAGTCGGAGAGGGCGCGGTTGATGTCGTCGGCGATCGCGCTCAGCGGGGCGCTGTAGAACTGGCGGGCGAGGCGACCATTGGTTTGATTCGCAAACATGCAGATGCTCCTCAAAAAGGGTGATGGTCAAGATCCACAGGCGGCGGAGCTGCGTGACATTCACGCGGCCGACCACGCCGCCGACGGAGGGATGAATAAGCAAGGCCGATGCCAGGAAGTGTCGGGGACTGTCCGAACGCGAGACCGCGGAAAACGGCCTGAATTCGCGGGTTTCAGGGTTCCCCGTCGCGCTCGCCGGTGCCAAAACGACAGCCCCGCCCCGCCGCGGTGCAACTCTGGCAATTCAAGAGGCCGTTCGCTCTTTTTTTGAAAATCCGATTCAACCCGGCAACAATAGTCCCCATGACCATCCGCGCCGCCATCGTCGGCCCCACCGGCTACACAGGCCTCTACCTGCTCGACCTCCTCCTGCGCCATCCCAAGGCGGAGGTGACCTATCTCGCGAGCCACCGCGAGGAGCTGCCGGACATCACCGAAGTCTTCCCGCAGCTCTACCATCGGGTCGACCCGAAGGTCGCGCGCTGCCGGAAGATCGACCCGGAAGCGATCGCCCGCGAGGCCGACGTGGTCTTCCTCGGCCTGCCTCACCGGGCGGCGATGGCCTACGTGCCGGTTCTGCTCGACGCGGGCCTGCGCGTCATCGACCTCTCGGCCGACTACCGCCTGCGCGACCCGGCGCTCTACGAGAAGGTCTACAGCCACGCCCACGCCGACCCCGCCAACCTCGCCGACGCCGCCTACGGCCTGCCCGAGCTCTTCCGCGACAAGCTGCCGGGGGCGATGCTCGTCGCCAACCCGGGCTGCTATCCCACGGCCGCGGCGCTCGCCATCGCCCCGCTGCTCACGCACAGCCTGGTGAAGCCGACGTCGATCATCATCAACGCCGCCTCGGGCGTGACCGGCGCGGGCAAGACCCCCGCGCCGCACCTGCACTTCGCCGAGCAGAACGAGGCCTTCGGCGCCTACGGACAGATCGGCGGCCACCGGCACCAGCCCGAGATCGAGCAGACGCTCAGCGTCGCCGCGGGGGTGACGCCCTCGCTGCTCTTCGTGCCGCACCTGCTCCCGATCGACCGCGGGATCCTCGAGACGATCTACATGGAGCCCGTCGAGCAGGACGTGACCGAGGAGGACCTGTTCGAGGCCTATGAGGAGGCCTACTCGGAGGAGCCGTTCGTCCGCGTGCGCAAGGACCTGCCCAACGTGAAGCACGTGCGCGACACGAACTTCTGCGACCTGACGGTGCGGCTGGTGCGCCAGGGCGACACCGCGCGGGTCGTCGCGTTCTCGGCGCTCGACAACATGATCAAGGGCGCGAGCGGACAGGCGATCCAGAACATGAACATCGTCTTCGAGCAGGACGAGGACGCGGGGCTGCGCTGAGCGCGATCGCGCGGAAGGCGCTCGTGCACTTCACGATCCAAGTCCATCACTTCTTCGTCACGACACCGAGCTTCGGGCAATCCCGCGCGATCGCACATTTGTCGCACTGTGGATTCCGCGCGAAGCAGACTTGCCGTCCGTGATAAATCAATAGATGAGCGAGCATCGTCCAGTTCTCGCCCGGGAAGAGTGCGATCAGGTCGCGCTCGACCTTCACCGGGTCGTCCTGCCGGGTGAAGCCAAGCCTTCGGCTCAGCCGGCCGATGTGCGTGTCGACCACGAAGCCCACGTTCTTCCCGTAGGCGTTGCCCAGCACGACGTTGGCGGTCTTGCGGGCGACGCCGGGGAGTTCCAACAGCTCCTCCATCGTCCGCGGCACGGCGTGGCCGAACTTCTCGACGATCAGCTTGCTCGCCCCGAGGATCGACTTGGCCTTGTTGCGGTAGAAGCCGGTGCTCTTGATGAGCGACTCGACCTCGGCGACGTCGGCCTTGGCGAACGCGGCCGCGTCGGGGAACCGCTTGAAGAGCGCGGGCGTGACGATGTTGACACGGACGTCGGTGCACTGGGCCGAGAGGATCGTGGCGATGAGCAGCTCGAAGGCGTTGCGGTGGTTGAGGGCGCAGCGGGCGTCGGGGTAGAGCTTGAGCAGCCCCGCCTGCACGCGGGCGGCGCGGGCCTTGTGCTCCGGCGTGAGGCGGATGGCGGCGGGCTTTCCCGGGGGCTTGGGGGCCATGCGGCGGTTCCGAGCGAACGATCAACACGCGGTCACGGCGAAATCACAGCAAATTCACGGCTCGGTCTTGAACGCGAACGTCGAGGCGAAGACCGCCCCCGCGAGCAGCCAGACCGACACGCCGACCACGCGCTCGTCGAGCTTGTGCAGGCGGTCGAACTCCGCGTGGGCCTCCGTGCGCACGGCCTCGGGCTGGTCGGAATCGTACATCGCCTCGCGCTGGGTCCAGATCCGCGGCGAGATGACCAACTGGTCGGCCGCGAGCACGCCCACGGGCAGCACGACCAGCGCCACCCGCAGGAGGTTCGCCCGCCCCGTCGGCCCGCCGACGAGCTGCTTCTTGAAGACGGTGCACTGCAGCACGACGCACCCGCCGACGAACGCGGCGCAGACGATCTGCATCGCCGCGAGCCCGTGCAGGACGTTGCCGACGATCCCGCCCGCGAGGATCGGGGCGTCGTGCTCGGCCATCGCGGGCTGGTACTGCGGCCAGTTCTCGATCGTCGGCTGGTACTCGCGCACGGTGCGGAAGGTGATCGCCGCGGTGATCGCGAGCATCACCAGCCCGCCGAACCACGCGCCCAGCCCCAGCCAATAGAACCCTTGGACGACACGGAACAGATAGCTTGCCTTCAAGGGCGGGCTCCTGGGTCGGCCGCGGGTTTCTCGTCGTGCGAATGGGCGCAGCAGCCTTCGACGAAGGTCTCGCCTCGCTCCCAGACCTCGCGCTTCCAGATCGGCAGCTCGTGCTTGATGCGGTCGATGAGGTGGCGGCAGGCGGCGAAGGCCTCGCCGCGGTGGGGCGTGGCGACCTGGATGACCACGCTCGCCTGCCCGGGCTCGACGCGCCCCTGGGCGTGGACGATGCGGACGGCGCGGCAGCCGAAGCGCGTGGCGGCGTCGCGGGCCATCGCGTCGAGCAGCTTGAGCGCCATCGGGCCGTAGCACTCGTATTCGAGGCGGATGAGCTCGCCGAACTCGGCGTGGCGCTCGCGGCGGGTCCGGCCGACGAAGACGTTCTCCGCGCCGCAGCCGCCGGGCCAATCGAGCGCGGCGATGGCGGCGGGGCCTTGGCAGAGCGCAACGTCGATGGCGGCCCCGGCGGAGGCGGCGGCGTTCACGGCGGCGTTTGTGGCGGCATGGTCGGTGCGGCGCGTCATGAGCGGCATTGTAGGATGTCCGCGCCCGCCCGACGAAGCCGGGCGGGTCGTCGCCACGTCGTCCGTCCCCAACCTCCCGGAGCGCTGTCATGCCCACCGATGCGCCTTCCATCCGCACCACGACCGTCGGCTCATACCCCGTGCCGACCTGGCTGGCCGCGCTCCCCAGCGAGGCCGCGCTGGTCGACGCCACCCGTGTGGTCTTCGACATCCAGCGCCAGGCGGGCATCGACCTGCCCACCGATGGCGAGCTCTACCGCTTCGACGTCAACCATCCCGACACCAACGGGATGATCGAATACTTTGTCCGCCCCATGGCGGGCGTGCGCAGCCAGGTCGGGCGGAAGGACTCCGAGGCCTTCGCGAAGAAGGCGACGATGGGCTTCCGGGCCAAGCCCGCGGCCGTGGTCGAGGGGCCGCTCGGCGAGGGCGGTCTCAACCTCCGGGCCGACTGCCAACGGGCGGCGAACGTCGCCGGCGGGCCGTTCAAGTTCACCGTCACCAGCCCCTACATGCTCGCCCGCACGCTGCTCGACAACCACTACCGCGACTTCGAGAAGCTCACCATGGCGATCGCCGAGACGCTCGCGGAGCAGGTGGCCGGCCTGCCCTGCGCCTGCGTGCAGGTCGACGAGGCCAACATCCCGGGCAACCCCGCCGACGGTCCCCTCGCGGCCAAGGCCATCAACGTCGTGCTCGACCGCGTCGCGGGCGAGAAAGCCGTCCACCTCTGCTTCGGGAACTACGGCGGGCAGACGATCCAGAAAGGCACGTGGAGGCAGCTCACCAATTTCCTCAACGCCCTGCGCGTCGACCACCTCGTGCTCGAGCTGGCCCACCGCCCCGCCGAGGACCTCGACGCCCTGCGCGACGTCGACCCGCGCATCGGCCTGGGCCTGGGCGTGATCGACATCAAGGCCAACCAGGTGGAGTCGCCCGACCAGATCGCGCGGCAGATCGAGCGGGCCCACGCGACGCTCGGCGCGGGACGGGTGAAGTGGGTCCACCCCGACTGCGGCTTCTGGATGCTGCACCGCTCGGTGGCCGACCGGAAGATCGCGGCGCTGGTGCAGGGGCGGGATCGGTATCTGGGGAGGTGACAGGCGTGTTGATCAAGTCCGCGCCGATCAATTCGTCTCCGCCTCGACCGGCCAGACCTTCAGCTTCCGCTCGAACAGCTTCACTTCCTTGCCGATCTCGCCTTCGACCGGCAGGATCGAGAGCGTGGTGGTGAGCGTGCCGGCCGCGGGGTCGAGCGTGATCTTCCCGCCATTGCCCCAAACGCCGAGCTGGTCGGAGACGACGCAGGCCTGACCCGGCAGCGTGATGCGCAGCCCGCGGATGCCGGGCAGTTCGACCTCGCCCTTCTCGGCCGGGAGCGCGACCTTCGTCCAGCGGTCGTCCTGCCCCTGCGACTCGACGACGAGCTTCGCGATCTTCTTCCCCACGGCGTAGACCGTTGTGATCCCCCCGCCGTGCTTGTCCTCCGACTTCACCACCGGCTTGATGGTCTCGATGAGCCGGATCGTCCCGTTCTCGGGCAGGTCGAGCTTCTGGGTCGCGATGAACTTGGTCGCGCTGCTCCACGCACCGACGCCGCCGTCGCCGAACATCTCGACTGCCTTGTCGCCGGCCGTGTCGGTGGCCGGACCCGTCGCCGCGGGCTCGCCCTTGAGCCTGAGGTAGCGCGTCCCGGCGTTGACGAGGCTCCCGCCCAGGAGCGGGTAGCCCTTCGCGCGGGCGTTGGCCTCGAGGTGGAGCAGGTCCTTCCCCATGAAGGTGATCTGGCGGATCTGCCCGTTGAGCACCGGGGCGACCTTCACCGCCAGCGGCCCGCGCGCGAGCTTCACCACCGGCCCGCCGTGCAGCGGGAGCAGGCTCATCCGAGCCGCCCGCCCGCTGCTGAACTCCGTGGGGCTGGCGTCGCGCAGGTCGGCCAGCATCGTCTCGGCCCGCGAGAGCGTGTCGCTGCCGATGTCGGTGCGGATCAATCGGCCGTCGCGCTCCTCCAGCGGCCCGGCGTGCCAGAGCTTCAGCGCCTCGACGCCGACGGTCGACTCGCGCACCCGCCGGGCGAAGGTCGCGTTCTCCCCCGCCTTCACCAGGGCCGCGTCGCGCCACTGGGCCAGGTCCTGCCTCACCTGCGCGGAGAGGTAGCCCGGGTCGGCGAACTCGTCGGCGTGCACCGCCGTCGGCTCGACCACCGACTTCTCCAGCACCTCGACGTACTTCTGCATCTCCGCCGCCGCGGGGCCGTAGTAGCCCTGGCAGAACGACGTCAGCACGGCGCCGGCGTCGACCTTCGGGTCGGCGAAGACCTTGCTCCACACGTAATTCTTCAGCGCCGCCAGGTCGCCGCCCATCGAGGAGTAGTTGCCCTGGATCTGCACGCCATGCACGCCCAGCCGGGCGTAGTAGCGCAGGTTCTGCGTCATCGAATTGAGGCAGGGGAAGGGGTAGACGAAGTTCTTGAAGCTCGCGCCGTATTCCCAGACGTAGGTCCGCCCCGGGGCGATCTCGCACCAGCGCTCCAGGTTCCGCGCGAAGGAGGCGTTCTTCTCGCAGGTGTCTGCCGGGTGCACCGTGCAATGGCGCAGGCGCGGAACGCGGATGACCACGTTCTCGCGCGGGCGCGTCTTCGCGGGCGGGGCCTCGAGGCTCATGTAGGCAAAGGTGCCCACGCGGATGCCCGGGTGGTTCTTTTCGAGCTTCTCCGCGGCGGCGTTGATCATGCGCAGCAGCGTCGCGGTGTAGCCTGCCTTCTTGCGCCCCTCGGGGTCGGTCCACGTCTCCTCTTCATACACTTTCTTGCAGTCGTCGCAGAGGCACATCCCGCCGTACCAATCGCCCATGCCCGCGAAGTAGATCACGCCCTTGACCTGCCCGTTGTGGGCGACGACCTCCTTGTCGATCGCGTCGACCAGCGCGTCGACGATGCCCGGGGCGAGGTAGCAGAAGTGCAGCTTGTTGGCCTTGCGCTGCCCGTCCTTGTCCATCGGGTAGATCTCGCCGTGCTTCTCGGCGTAGGGCGTGAGCAAGGGGTAGAGCGAGTGCCCGCCGACGATCGTCTCCTCGCTGGTCGAGCGGAGCTTCGCGGCGAAGTTGCCCTTGTTGCTCTGGGCCTCGCGGTTCCAGATGTCGTGCACGGCGAAGACCGGGCGGACGATCCGGTCCCCTTCGGGCAGCGCGATCACCGCCGTCTTGGGCACGTCCTCCTCGTTCTGCGACCACCACCGGCAGCCGAGCTGCTCGAGCATCGCATAGACGCCGTAGAGCAGGCCCTGGGCGCTCCCGCCCGCGATGTCGACGCGCTGCCCGACGACGCGGATGCGGAAGGCGTCGGGCTCGAGCGACTTGGCGAGCAAGGGGTCGACGCCGACGAAGAGGCCCCGGGCCGGAAGGGCCGTCGCGGTCGTCGGCTGCGTCGTGGCCTTGGCGGCGGGGTCGAAGGCGGGCTGGGCCTTGAACTCCGCCCCGGTCATCGCCTTGAGGTAATTCGCGAGCTGCGCCGCGACCGCCTTCGCGCCCGCGTCGGGCCCGGCGTAGATCGGCATCGGCTCGACCTTGCGCGTCGTGCCGGCGTCATACAGGACCGCCCGCGGCCTCGCCTCCTTGTCGCCCGGCGGATCGCCCGCCGGCTTCGAGCCGGGCGCGGTCTGGGCCCGCGCCGCCCCCGCGGCCATCAGCACCGCCAAGGCGCAACACAGCCACCGACACGCCGCGAGGGGCGACCGGGTTTGATCACGCACGGCTGCACGCTCCTTTTCAGGCGGCGCGCCGATCGGCGGGGAACGCTTGGGGCTGGCCTCCGGGGTTCCGGGGCTCAGACCTTCTGCGGCACCTCGACCGGCTTGCCGGTTTCGATCGACTCATTCATCGCCAGCACCGTCGCGAGGCTCCGCGAGGCGTCGACGTACGGGCTGCGGATCTTGCTGAAGTCCTTGCTCCGCAGCGCCTCGAGGAAGGTCTTCATCTCCTCGTAGTGGTGCGAGCAGCCCTGCGGCTGCGCGGGGAAGGTCTCGTTGACCTGGGTGTTCTTGTTGACGAAGCCCGAGACCTTGTTGTCCAGCTCCAGCGTCAGGCGGTATTCCTTGCCGACCACCGTGATGAAGCCGGTGAACTGCGAGTGCGACCAGGAGTGGATGTGCGTGCCCGAGGCGCCGGTGGCGAACTTCATCGTCGTCGAGGTGGAGTCCTCAATGGTGAAGTCCTTGGTCTTGGGGACGATCAGGTTGGTGCCGACGGTGTAGACCTGGGTGATGTCGCCGGCGATGTAGCGGACCAGGTCCATCACGTGGATCGCCTGGTCGAGCACGTGGCCGCCGGAGCGCTCCTTGATGTAGAACCAGCCGGGGAGCTTCCAGTCGGTCGCGCCGGGGCAGAAGAAGGAGCTCTGGACCATGTTGATGGGCTGGTCGCCGATGAGCTCCTTGAGGCGGGCGACGGAGGCGAAGTAGCGGTACATGAACCCGACGCCGACCTTCGCGCCGGTCTTCTCGACGATGCGGTTGATGGCGGCGGCGTCGGCGAGCTTGAAGGCGGGCGGCTTCTCGACGAGGACGGGCACGCCGCGCTTCGCCGCCGCCTCGACCACCTGCAGGCGGACGGTGGGCGGGGTGCAGGCGATGACGCCGTCGAGCTCCGGCTCGCCGGCGAACAACGCCTCGATGTCGCTGTAGCCCTTGGCGCCGAGCTTCTCCGACCACTTCTTGCGGTTGTCGTCGCTGACGTCGCAGACGGCGACGACCTTGTTCCCGCCGATGGCGGCGAGGTTGGTGGCGTGGGCGCCCCAGATGCCGCCGGTGCCGACGGCTCCGAGCTTGAGTTCCTTCTGGCTCATGATGGAGATCCTTGGAGTGTGGCCGCGCGAGGCGCGACGGCGCGGGGGATTGTGGTCGGGTGCGGTTGCCCGCAGGGGCATGGAGGATAACGCGGGCGGGGGCGGAAATCGAACGGGTGAGCGAGAGGCATACATTCCATGCGGATCGGGATGAGCGCTCGCCCTGGCCTGCCCGCCGCGAAAAGCGCCCGCGCGGCGAGGATGGGATCTCTTGGCTCCTAGTTCCGCCTTCAGGCGGTCTTCGTCTTCTCAAATGTCGCGAGGACGAGGGCCGTTCGAAAGAACGAGGTCTCGCGGCATCGCATCCATTCGCCGCCGCGTTAATCTGTTCGATCGTCCCTCACCCCAGCCCACTCCCCGTTTCCGGGGGCGAGGGAGAGGGGGCCAGAAACCCGCGACGCACGCCGAGACTTCTTCATGCCCTCCGACTCCCCCACCTTTGGTCACCCGCCCCTGATCGCCCGCGCGTTCCTCCACCCGCAGCGCGTCGCCATCATCGACGCCACAGGTTCGCACACCTACGCCGACCTCCTCGCCGCCTCCGCCCGCGTCGCGATCAACCTCCTCGCGGGCCGGGCCGACCTCGACGGGGCCCGCGTGGCCTTCCTCGTCGGCGCGTCGTTCGACCACGTCGCCATCCAATGGGGCATCTGGCGGGCCGGCGGCGTGGCCGTCCCGCTCTGCACGATGCACCCGCCTGCCGAGCTCGACTACGTGATCGCCGACGCCGACGCGGAGACCGTCATCGCCGGGAGCGAGTTCGAGCCCCTCGTGCGCCCGCTGGCGGAGAAGCGGAAGCTGCGATTCCTCAGCGCCCAAGAAGCGTCGGCAAAAACTTCGCCGGGTGCGGCAGGTTCGCCAGCCCCTTTGACGCAGTCCACATTTCCGGGGGTCGATCCCGCGCGCCCCGCGATGCTCGTCTACACCAGCGGCACCACCAGCAAGCCCAAGGGCGTCGTCTCGACGCACGCCATGATCGCCGCCCAGATCGAAGCCCTCGTCGAAGCCTGGGCCTGGACAGCCGACGACCGCATCCTCCACGTCCTCCCGCTGCACCACGTGCACGGGATCATCAACGTGCTCTGCTGCGCGATGTGGGCCGGGGCGACCTGCGAGATGGCGCCGGGCTTCGACGCGGCCAAGGTCTGGGGCCGGCTGGTCTCGGGCGAGCTGACGCTCTTCATGGCCGTGCCGACGATCTACGCCCGCCTCGTCGCCGCGTGGGAGTCAGCCGACGAGTCCCGCCGCCGCACGCTCACCGAAGGCTGCGCCCGCCTGCGCCTCATGGTCTCGGGCTCGGCGGCGCTTCCCGTCTCCACCCTCGAAAAATGGCGCACCATCTCCGGGCACACGCTCCTCGAGCGCTACGGCATGACCGAGATCGGCATGGCCCTCTCCAACCCGCTCGTCGGCGAACGCGTCCCGGGCCACGTCGGCTCTCCGCTGCCGCGCGTCGAGGTCCGCCTCGTCGACGGCTCGAACATGCCCGTGCCCGACGGCGAGCCGGGCGAGATCCAGGTCCGCGGGCCCAACGTCTTCCGCGACTATTGGCGGAAGCCCGAGGCCTCCGCCGCCGCGTTCATCGACGGGTGGTTCCGCACGGGCGACGTGGCGGTCCGCGAGCGCGGCATCTATCGCATCCTGGGTCGCAACTCCGTCGACATCATCAAGACCGGGGGCTACAAGGTCTCCGCGCTGGAAATCGAGGAAGTGCTGCGGACGCACGAGGCGGTCGACCAATGCGCCGTGGTTGGCGTGGAGGACGCCGAATGGGGCGAGCGGGTCGGGGCGGCTATCGTCTTCCGCAAGGGGCAGTCGTTCGACCTGAACGCCCTTCGCGCCTGGGCCAAGAATCATCTGGCTGTCTATAAGGTTCCCAGCCGGCTGCTGGTGCTGCCCGCCCTGCCGGTCAACGCCATGGGGAAGGTGACAAAACCCGACTTGGTGAAACAATTTGCGGCCGTCGAAAAAAATCGGGAATAAAAATCAGGGTCTGTGCAATAACCTGTTTTTCGCGTCGTTAAACGTGCAATTGGCCGTGTCCACACCGGTCCAAGGTGTCCAATTTTGGAGCAATCCATGAAATCGACCTCCCGTCCAAGCCTCGCCGCCATCTCGATGGTTCTGGTTGCGGCCATCGCCATGGCGAGCGCCAATGTCGCGTTCGCGCAAGCCGGCGCGACGACCCAGCCCGCGGCGGTCCCCGCCCCTGCCCCCGGAGCGGCCGAGGGCAAGGCCGGACGCCACAAGGGCGAGGCCAAGCTCGACCGCACGAAGGACCACGACGCCAAGCTGATCGAGGACGCGACCGCCGACCTGAACCTCACGGCCGACCAGAAGAAGCAGATCGCCGCGCTGATGAGCGACTACGCGAACGCCCGCAAGACCTGGGCGGCGCAGAACCAGTCGGAGCTGTCGCAGCTCCGCGACAAGGCCAAAGCCGCCCGCGACACGAAGGACACCTCCTCCGCCCGCACCGCCGGGCAGCAGCTCAAGACGCTCGAGGCGAGCGCCCCGCAGTTCAAGGTGACGATGCTCAAGGTCCGCGAAGTGCTCACGCCCGAGCAGCAGGCGCGGTTCGACGTGAAGATGCTGGAGAAGACCGGGAGCGGCACCCCCGGAAACCGCAAGACCACGAAGGCCGACGGCACGCCCAAGCCCGTGAAGGAGGGTGGCCGGCGCTCCAAGCCCGCCGCCCAATGACACAGCCCCCACTCGTTCTCGCCTTGCACCGAGGCGGGAACGAACCACCGAGCCCGGCCGATCCCCTCGGCCGGGTTTTTTATTTGCGCGGACGCAGGCCACCCACGAACCGAGCCCGGCCACTGCACCCACACGCTGGATCGGCGCAGGTGCGGAGCCCTATCCCGTCCGCGGAATTTCATGTTGCGCTGCGGTCGACTTTGCCCGGTGGCCGTGGCGCGCCGCACTCGGGGCAATCGCCGGGGCTGCCGCGAAGGTCGTAGCCGCATTTCTGACAGTTGCCCGCTGGGCAGCGCCGCCGGTGACGCCGGATGAGTTGATCCGCCAGCCAGATGAGAGGAAGCACTGAGGCGATGATCAACGCCCGGATCGGATGGAGCCCGAGCGTGGCCGTGCTGCCTACGGGCCGGCCTAGATATCGAAACTGCCCCAGCCAATAGCAGACAATGTTGAGGTCGACGGTCATGCCGTCCGTAAGCGCCCCGAGCGCATAGCGACTGCAGATTACATAGAAGTGCCCATTGATTCCGACTCGCCACGTTCCCTTGTCCCACTCGGATCGTGGCCTGTCGGTCGCAAGCAATGAGGTCATCCCATTGAGAAACGGCTCGTCTCCCCAATAAACGATCAGACGCGACCCACCTGCAATCACTCCGACATTGCTCACCTTGAATCCGGGCCCGCCCGGGCGCATCAATGCCAAAGCCAACAGTCCGATCAGCAACACTGCGCATCCCAGCGACGCGGCAGCGGCAAGGTTAAAGAGGCATCGAACAATCTTTCTCTTAGCCACGCTCAATCCCCCGGCCTCCCGATTGATGGGGCTTGATTCAACAATGCGTCAAACCATCTTCGAGACCGCTCGCACCCTTCGGCTCCCTCAAAGCTCAAACTCCAACAACGTCAAGCTCGCCGGCGGGAACTCGAACACTTCGCCCACGTCCTGCACGCTCGTCTCCAGCCCGACATTGTGCGGCGAATCCAGCGTGTTCATCACCTCGAGCGACGCCCCCGTCAGCCGGTGCACCTTCACCTTCGCCCCCTTGGGCTGCAGCCCGCGGAAGCTCAGCTTCGTGCGCAGCGGGCGGTCCTCCAGCTTCTGCACCACCGAGAGCGAGAGCCTGCCCCGCGCCTCGTCGACCGTCGCCAAGGCGTCGAGGGCCGGCACGTCGTTGAAGTGCAGCAGCGTTGGCACCGTGGGGTCCTGGGCCTTCTTCACGTCGACGATCCCGCAGAAGAATCGCTCGTGCTTCGCGGCGAAGACCGGGGCGTCGACCACCGTCTCAACCACCCGCCCCGAGTGCTTCGCGCGGAAGAGCTTCTGCGGGTAGAAGATCGTCTGCCGGACGGAGCGCTCGCGGTCGGTGAAGATCCCGCCCACCATGTTCACGGCCTCGGAGATGTTCGAGAGCGTGATCGACTTCGTGTGCCGCAGCATCACGTGGAAGAGCGTGGCGATGGTCAGGGCGTCGCCCTTGTTGAAGATCTCCTCGACGTCGGCCAGCGGGTCGTGCGTCGTGCGGTACCAGACGTTCCACTCGTCGAAGGCGAGGCCCGGGCGGATCTTCCGCGTGAGCAGCGAGTCCATCGCCTCGTCGACCGAGACGTTGAGCCAGTTGAGCATCTCCTCGCAGACGCGGTAGGCGGCCATGTTGTCCTTGAAGACAGGCCGGCCGAAGTAGTTGTGCACGCTGATCATGTCCACGCGGTCGATCAGCCCCTTGAGCACCTTGCGGTCCCACTCGGGGTTGTAGCGCCCGCAGCCGCAGACCACGATCTCGATCGTCGGGTCGACGGCCTTCATCTCCTGGATCGCCTCCTTGCACCACGCGACGTATTCCTCGGGCGTCTTGTAGCCCGGCTGCCACGTGCCGTAGATCTCGTTGCCCAGCCCGAAGAGCTTGACGTTGTACGGCTCCTCGCGGCCGTGCTTCCGCCTCAGGTCGGCCCACTTCGTCGGCGTGGTGCCGTTGAGGTACTCCACAAGGTAGCCCGCGTCCTGGGGCGTCTGCGTGTGGGCGTTGACGGTGAGGTAGAGCTCCGCGCCGAGGCGCTTGCAGTAGTCGTAGGCCTCGGGGATGCCGAAGGCGGTCGACTGCGGGACGCGCGTCATGCGGAAGAGCTTCGCCCGCGGGCGCTCCTCGACGGGGCCGACGAGTTCCTGCCAGTCGAAGTAGGCGACCCCGCAGCCGCCGGGGTAGCGGACGTGGGTGGGCTGCAGCTCGCGCAGGGCGTCGAAGACGTCGCGGCGGACACCATGCTCGTCGGCGAGCGGGCTGCCGGGGTCGAATATCCCGCCGTTGATGCAGCGCCCGCCGAGCTCGATGAACTGGCCCCAGATGCGCCCCTTGACCTCGCCGAGGGTCTTGCGGGTGAGGATGATGAGTTCGGCGTCGGCCCCGGAAGCGGTGGACGAGCCGGCGGAGGTGGGCTTCGCCTTCGGGGCGCGGGTCGGCTTGGTGGGCATGGAAAGGTCCGTGATGCGGGTGGGAGAGAGATCGAAGGAAGATGGGCAATGCGGGCCGGAGTATACCCCGCGGCTTTCGCGCTGAATCGCGCGTTTCGCTGTCGTCAAGATGGACAACCCCTCCCCGCGCGACCCCTCGCGCGTTATAGTCAACCTGCAGACCGCCAAGGAGTTGCCCGATGCGTCAACGCATCCTCTGGATCACTTTCTTCACCACCATGACCTTCTGGCTCGGCTGCGCCGGGCAAGGCGGCGGGGAGAAGAACTACAAAGTCCTCGAAGAGGATCAGCAGCGGTTCTCGCCCGAGCCGCCCAACCGTGGGCCGGAGTCGCGCGGCCCTTGGAACCTGCTGCAAAGCGCTCAGGCCCAGCCGTACAACCGCTACCCCGTCACGCCCCAATCCAAGAAGCCGCCAACCACCGCGCCGGCCCCCACCACCCCCGCAGCGCCCGCCGCTTCTGCCACCCCACCCGTCAACGCGACCCAGCCCTCGTCTCGCGCCCGTTCGACCCCGCCCCCGAGCGCCCAAGCCCAGACGTACCACCGCTACCCCTACACGCCTCAGACCCCAAAGCCCCCGGCCACCGAGCCCGATCCCGAACCGCCCGTCGTCTACTGGACCCAGCCCTCCCCCTCCGGCGCCCTGCCCGTCACCAACCTCCCGGGCAAGCCGGTCCCCACCGTCTTCGGCGTGATCGAGCTCACCGGCTCGGGCACCCGCGCCGCCGCCAGCGCCCCCGCCCCGGTCGCCCCCCCGCCCGGCGTGCCGCCTTCCCTCGTCGGCCTGCAGCGGGCCGGCTGGCCCCGCGTCGTCGTCACGCCCGAGAACGGCCGAACCCAGCACAACCCCGTCTACTTCGTCGACGCCAAATCCTGGGCTGACCAGTTCTCCACCGCCACCGACAAGCAGACCACCGAGCAGCAGCTCACCGCCGCCCTCGACCACTCCAGTTCCAAGACCTACGGCGATGTGACCACCGGCAAGGGGAACACCGTCGACCTGCTCCTGCAGCCGTTCAAGTTCGCCTACGACTTGGTGACGCTCCCGGTCAACGCGGTGATCGAGCCGCCCCTCAAGCGCGTCGAGACGCCGCCGCAGGCGAAGTGAGCCGAAGAACCCGACACGCCCAGCCACCTCACCGAACCCGACGGCGTACCGTCGGGATCAGTGGGCTTAAATCCCGGGTTTCTTCGCAAACCTCCCCTCCTCCAAAGGCTTCCTTCCCCCCGCCCGCACTCTGGGCAATCTCGGGGCTTGAGGCACCTCCAACCCGCCCAAACCGCCCCCAAAATGGGAAATCTGCCCCATTCCGGCCCCCCGCTTCGTTGCCAAAAATGGGGCCTCTCCCTATCGTAAATCCAGTGCCTTTGCCTCTCTTGGGGCTTCCATGCCAACGATGAGCTACGACGGCCAGAGTTTCAACATCGACGGCCGGCGAATCTGGCTCGTCAGCGGCGCAATCCATTACGCCCGCACGCCCCACCAGCTCTGGCGACGCCGCATCCGGGCCGCCAAGGAGGCGGGGCTCAACTGCATCGAGACCTACGTCTTCTGGAACCTCCACGAGCCCAGCCCGGGCGTCTTCAACTTCGCGGGCGACGCCGACCTCCGCAAGTTCGTGCAAACCGTCGCCCAGGAAGGGCTCTACTGCATCCTCCGCCCGGGGCCGTACATCTGTGCCGAGTGGGACTTCGGCGGGCTCCCCGCCTGGCTCCACCGCGTCGAGGGGATGAAGCTCCGTCAAGCCAACGGCCCGTTCCTCGAAGCCTGCGCCCGCTACCTCGGTGCCGTCTTCGAGCAGGTCAAGGATCTCCAGGTCAACGACAACCCCGCCCGCACCAACAACGGCCCCGCCTCGGGCCCGATCGTCATGGTCCAGGCGGAGAACGAGTGGATCTCCCACAACCCCGACCAGGCCGAGCCCTACTTGGGCGAGATCGTCCGCTATCTCCGCGAATCCGGGTGCACCGTCCCCATCAACGTCTGCAACAACCTCTGGCAGCGCGTCCCGGGCACGATCGACACCTGGAACGCCAACCAGCACCTCGCCAACGACCTCCGCCAACTCCGCGTCGTCCAGGCCAACGCCCCGCGCATGGTCACCGAGTTCTGGCCCGGCTGGTTCGACGCCTGGGGCTCGCCCCACCACCGCGACTACACCGGCGACTGGAACCTCTACCGCCTCGCCCAGATCCTCGGCGTCGGGGCGCAATACAACCTCTTCATGTTCCACGGCGGGACCAACTTCGGCTTCTTCGGCGGACGCACCATCGCCTCCCCCGATTGCTTCATGACCACCAGCTACGACTACGACGCCCCGCTCTCCGAAGCCGGCGGGCGCGGGCCCAAGTACCTCGCCATCAAGCGCATCAGCACCTTCGCCAGCCAGTTCGGGCACGTCTTCGCCTCGCTCAGCCCCGGCACGCCCCCGGCCGCGATCGCCCCCACCGACGACGACCACCCGCTCACCCTGCTCCACCAGACCGGCTCGCAGGGCGACGTCCTCTTCCTCCTCAAATCCAAGAACGACAAGACCACCGCCACCCGCGTCCTCCTGCCCAACGGCCTCTCACTGCCCGTCCCGCTGGGCGAAGACCGCGTCGCCTGGGTCGCCCTCGACGTGAAGCTCCCGGGCACCGCGAAGCTGTCGTACACCAACCTGCGCCCGTGGGCCTTCGTCGGCCGGAAGATGCTCGTGCTCTTCGGGCCCGCGGGGGCCGAGGGGCTGGTGGCGATCAACGACGCGCCGCTGACGCTGCGCGTGCCCGAAGGCCAGGCGCCGCTGGTCGAGCAGCATGAGGATATGACGATCGTCGTCCTCAACGGCGAGCAGGTCGACGCCGCCTACCTGCTGCCCGCGGGATTGGTCGTCGGCGCCGCGGGGCTCGACGAGCAGGACCGCCCGCTCCCGCTCGACGGCTGGCCGACGACCTACACCATCGCCCTCGACGGCAAGGTCGCCAAGTCGGGCACGAAGCCCGCCAAGCCGCCCGTCGCCCCCAAGCTCGGCAAGTGGAGCCACGCCCCGCTCACGACCTACCTCGCCGGCTCCGCACCCGCCTTCAAGACCATCGACGGCCCGCGCAGCCTCGAGCAACTCCACTGCGACTACGGCTACGGCTGGTATCGCTTCGCCTACGAATCGGCCGCTCCCGCCGCGGGCAAGGCCTTCGCCCCCGGCTCGGGCGATCGCCTCCACCTCTTCGCCGACGGCAAGCCCTCCGCCCTGCTCGGCCTCGGCCCCGGCGCGGAGTACGACCCGACCGCCATCAAGCTCGGCAAGACCAACGTCGTCCTCGCCGACAACCTCGGCCGGTTCAACTTCGGATGGGCTGTCGGCGAATCCAAGGGCCTCCTCGGCCACCTCCTCTCCGTCAAGCCGATCAAGCTGGGCAAGCCCGACGTCGTCGCCGACAAGGCGCCCGACCCGTTCACCCTCACCGGCTTCGTGCTCTACGCGCGCCGCGGCGACCGTCCGCCCGCCGACCACCTGCTCTTCAAGTTCGCCCTCGCCGGCAAGCCCCGCGGCCCGGTGGTCCTCGACATCCAAGGCCTGCCCGCCAAGGCGATGCTCTTCCTCAACGACCAGCCGCTGGGCCTCTACGACCGCCACTTCTCCGCCGGCGCGGCCCGCTTCGTCATCCAGCCCGGCGAGCCGCTGAAAAACGGCAAGAACGTCCTGCGCGTCGCCCTCTTCCACAAGCTCGACGTGAAAACCGATGTGCTCAAGCACATCACGCTCTACGAGACGAGCGCGAACCTCACCGCCTCGGCCGGGTGGGCCTTCGCCCCGTGGACCGTGCCCGCCGCCGACGAGTTCGAGCCGCTCACGCGCTCGACCGCCTCGGGCCTGCCCGCGTGGTATCGCGCGACCTTCCCCGCGATCCCCGCCGCGAGCGTGGCCGTCCCGCTCTGGCTCGAGCCGATCGGGCTCACCAAGGGGCAGCTCTACCTCAACGGCCACAACCTCGGCCGCTACTTCGTCGCCACCGCCGCGGGCAAGGCCGTCCCGCCCCAGGAGCGCTACTACCTCCCCGAACCCTGGCTCAACACCGACCGCCCCAACGAGCTGGTGATCTTCGAAGAGCACGGCAAGCACCCCGGCAAGGCCCGCCTGGTCTTCGACCCCATGGGCCCCTACGGCGGGTGAGGTTGTATTGTTGGCCCTTGTCTTGTTAGCCGGAAGCGCAAGCGACGGGACAGGGGTCGACCAATCCACAGCCGCGCCAGAGTTCGCAAACGACCGACGCACTACAGGACGCACCACAGAAGGATTGCTTCGCCCTGTGACCGGACGCGACCCGCGATTTCCAACGCTGCAGTGATTTGATCCACCCCCGTCCCGCCGCTTGCGCTTCCGGCCAACAAGACCACCCCCATGTCCACCGCCCAACACCGCGAACTCGCCAAGAACCAACCCGTCACCGCGGCCGTGCTGACCATCAGCGACACCCGCACGCCCGAGACCGACACCGGCGGGCGGATCGTCCGCGAGTTGCTCGCCGCCGCGGGCCACACTGTCGCCGCCCACGCCATCGTCCGCGACGAGTCGCACGCCATCGACGCCCAGCTCTGCGCCTGGCTGGCCGAGGAGTCGATCCACGTCATCTGCTGCACCGGCGGCACCGGGATCGCCAAGCGCGACACCACCATCGAGGTCGTCGACCGCCTGCTCGACAAGAAGCTCGAAGGGTTCGGCGAGCTCTTCCGCATGCTCTCCTGGCACGAGGTCGGCCCCGCCGCGATGCTCAGCCGCGCCACCGCAGGCCTCGCGGGCGAGACGCTCATCTTCGCCATGCCCGGCTCCACCAACGCCGTCCGCCTCGCGATGGAGAAACTCATCGTGCCGGAGCTGAGGCATCTGGTGTGGGAGCGCCGGCGCTGAGGCGCGATGGCCGGCATTTCACTCCTTCTCGGTGATCACCCCATACAACTCCGGCCTCCTCGACCTCGGGTCGATCACCGGGGCCCGGCCTACCACCTCCATGTTCCGCCAGCGCGTCACCTCGTCGTAGGTGAACTCCTTCGCCGCCCAGCCCTCCTGCTCGCCCTTGACCGAGGCCACCACCGTGCCGAAGGGCGGCACGATCAGCCGCGACGTGCCCTGGGCCTGCTCGAGCCCGCTGTCGCCCACGTAGTTCGAGACCACCACCAGGGCCGCGTTGCTCGCGCTGGCGACCTCGGCCTCGGCGCCGACGAGGTTGCGCCCATTCGAGTAGAGGATCACCTGCGCCCCCTTGAGCGCCAGCACGCGCGGGACCTCGGGGAAGTTCCCGTCGAAGCAGACCATGATGCCCATGCGCCAGCCCTCGATGTCGAAGACGTCGAGCGCCTCGCCGGGCGTGAAGAGCTGCGTCTCGCGGAAGCGCCCCCCGATGCCGGGCTCGAAGAGGTGCGTCTTGTGGTAGCGGTGGATTTGCCCGTGCGGGCCGATGAGGGCGATGGCGTTGTAGGGCTTCTTGGGGTCGGCCGAGGTCTCGCTCATGCCCACGCCCACCCAGAGGTTCCGCTTGGTGGCGATCGCGGCGAACCGCTCGGTCATCGGCCCGGGGATCTTCTCCTGGTTCGCCACGACCGACGAGGCGTCGACGTTGGGGTAGAGCGAATACTCCGGCAGCAAGTAGACGCCCGGCCCTTCGGCGTCGGCGGCCTTCTCCAGCAGCGCGATCGCGGCGTCGAGCCGAGCCTCCTTGGTCTTGCCGCTGGCGTTGAGCTGCAGCGTGACGAACTTGAGCTTGGTCGCGGGGATGCGGCAGGGCATGGGCGAGCCCGTGGCCGGCCAGTGGTCGCACTCCTTGCCGTCGTGCAGCCAG
>JAPLMQ010000106.1 GCA_026386955.1 Planctomycetota bacterium | reverse complement strand
GGACGGCAAGATGCCGCCCCACGTCCCCCCCGCGCCCAAGCCCGTGGGCGACACGAAATCCGGCGGGAAGGACGCCGGCAAGGACGGCGCGAAATCAGGCGGCAAGTCCGACGGGAAATCCGACGCCAAGCCCAGCAAGGATGCCGCCCCCGGCAAGTCCTCCGGCATGCCCGCCGCCGGCGACGAGGGCGACCACGAGCCCGTCACGATCTCGCCCGACGAGCCCGCGGTCGACGACCAGATGGGCGAGGACGCCGCCCGCATGACGCCGCGGCCGTCGCCCCGCGCCGCGACGCCTAACGCCGGCTCGCCCAAGGTGACCATGGCGGCCTCGGCCCCGTCTTCCGACGGCGACTCCATCCGCGCCATGATCGCCCAGCGCCTCCGCGAGGCCGGCGTCTCGGGCGCCGCCGCGCAGCCCCTGCGTCCCGCCCCGCGTCGCCCCGCCCGTCCTCCGATGGCTGCGCCCGGCCGGCCCGGCGGCCCGCCCGTCCCGCCCCACGCCGGCCCGCGCGAGGGCAACGCCGTCTACCGCATCACCCCCGACGGCTTCGTCACCGAGGTCTTCCGCGAGTCGGTCATGATCCTCAAACTCGTCAACGACGACGGCAAGCTGCTGGTCGCCACCGGCAACGAGGGCCTCATCTACCGCGTCGACCCCGCCGCGGGCGAGACGACCGTTTTGGCCGACCTCGACGCCCAGCAGATCCCCGCGATGGTCAAGGCCGCCGACGGCTCGATCCTCCTGGGCACCGCCAACCCCGCCCAGCTCCTGCGCCTCGACGCCGGCTACGCGAAGGAAGGGCAGTACACCAGCGTCGTCATGGACGCGAACCACATCTGCCTCTGGGGCACCGCCGACGTCTACGCCGACCTCCCCGCCGGCACGCTCGTCTCGCTCGAGACCCGCAGCGGCAACGTCCACGACCCCGACGAGGCGGCCTGGTCGCCCTGGCTGGAGCTCGCCCGCTTCAAGCCCGAGGCCGGGCTCGCCCCCGGCGCGCCGCGCGAGGTCGCCGTCAAGAGCCCCCCGGCCCGGTTCATGCAATACCGCCTCAAGTTCCAGGGCCAGCCCAACGCCACGCCCAGCGTCCACCGCGTCGAGCTCGCTTACTTGGTCCCCAACCTCAAGCCCGCGATCACCTCCATCACCGCCTCGTACTCCGACTCGGGCACGCCCACCGGCCCCGCCAACGCCTCGCAAGGCCCCGGGGCCGGTCCCGCTGGCGGCGTCCGCGGCCCGCGCGTCATGGGCCCCGCCATGCGAGCCCCGGCAGGCGGAGGCGGGGGCGACGCCGTCGACCCCGAGCCCGCGCCGGGCCTCTCCGTCGAATGGGAGGCGGCCGACCCCAACAACGACCGCCTCAAGTTCACCCTCGAATACCAGGCCCTCGGCACCGACAAGTGGATCCCCCTGGCCAAGGACCTCGACTCCCCCAGCTACGAGTGGAACACCCGCCGCGTCCCTGACGGGCGGTACATCCTCCGCGTCACCGCCACCGACGCGCCCGACAACACCCCCGACATGGCCCTGACCTCCACCCGCGTCAGCGACCCGATCGTCATCGACAACACGCCCCCCGAGTTCGAGAAGGTCAAGGGCGACGTCGCCGGCAACGTCGTCACCCTCTCCGGCTCGGCCCGCGACGCCCTGACCCCCATCCGCGCCATCCATTACGCCGTCGACCAGACCGACAAATGGGTGCCCATCCTGCCCGACGACAAGATCTTCGACTCGACAGCGGAGGCCTTTACCATTAAGATCCCCGATCTTTCCCCCGGCCCGCACGTCGTGACGCTGCGCGTGGTGGACGGACGGTCAAACGTCCGCTATCTGGCCGAGCGGTTCGACGTGAACAAGCCCTGACCCACGCGGGCAGGGGCGATCGGTCGGAAAAACGGAAGTCGGGACGCCAAAAGGCCCGCCGCAGGAGTTTCCAATGCCTACCCATTACGAAAAGAAGCGCAGCCTCGTGAAGCGTGCCCGCCAGCACGGGTTCCGCGCCCGCATGAAGACCAAGAATGGCCGGAACACCCTCTCGCGCAAGCGCCGCGTGGGCCGTTCGCTCTCCGTCCGCAAGTATTGAGCCCGACGGCCCTCGTCGGCCTCCCCGGCCTTCGCCCCCGTCCTGTGGCTCGCCTTGCCGCGCTTGGATTTCGCGCACACACCTTCATAGCGCCGCCCGACATCGGGTGCCACATGCCATCGTACTCGTGGCATGTGTCTTGGGTTGACGTGATGCGGGCGTTGAGCCTGCAGAGACGGGCAGTGCCCAGGACTCAAGACCCCAGGATCGTTGACGCAGACCGATCGCCGGCCCCTGTGCGTCAACCGTGAATCAGCACATGCCACGAGTACGATGGCATGTGGCACCCAGATTCATCCAATCGGCCCCCTCAGACCATCTTCCCGAACTGATCCCCTCCGCTCATCCCGAGCAGATCATCCCGAGGCTCCCATGAACTTCCAGATCGAATCCGTCCACGCCCGACAGGTCCTCGACTCCCGCGGCAACCCCACCATCGAGGTCGAGGTCGGCCTCCTGGGCGGCAACGCCGGGCGCGCCATCGTCCCCTCCGGCGCCTCCACCGGCGAGCACGAGGCCTGCGAGCTCCGCGACGGCGACAAGAAGTTCTACGGCGGCAAGTCCGTCCTCAAGGCCGTCGACAACGTCAACTCCCAGATCGCCCCCGCCCTCATCGGCTACGACGCCCGCGACCAGGAGACCGTCGACAAGGTCATGATCGACCTCGACGGCACGGAGAACAAGGGCAAGCTCGGCGCCAACGCCATCCTCGGCGTCTCCCTCGCCGCCGCCCGCGCCTCCGCCGACGCCTCGGGCCTCCCCCTCTTCCGCTACCTCGGCGGCGCCGGCGCCCGCGTCCTGCCCGTCCCCATGCTCAACATCCTCAACGGCGGAAAGCACGCCGACAACAACATCGACTTCCAGGAGTTCATGATCCAGCCCTGGGGCTTCGACAACTTCGAGGAGGCCCTCCGCGCCGGCGTCGAGACCTACCATGCCCTCAAGAAGGTCCTCACCAAGCGCAAGCTCTCCACCGCCGTCGGCGACGAGGGCGGCTTCGCCCCCAACCTCTCCGACAACGAGGACGCCCTGAAGGTCATCGCCGAGGCCGTCGAGGCCGCCGGCTACACCTTCGGCAAGCAGATCTTCGTCGCCCTCGACCCCGCCACCAGCGAGATGTGGGACAAGGAGAAGCAGGGCTACGTTTTCTTCAAGTCCAATCCCTCGAAGGTCTGGAAATCCGACGAGCTGGTCGACTACTGGGCCGAGTGGTGCAAGAAGTACCCCATCCGCTCCATCGAGGACGGCCTCGCGGAGAACGACTGGGCCGGCTGGAAGAGCCTCACCGACAAGGTCGGCAAGAAGGTCCAGCTCGTGGGCGACGACCTCTTCGTCACCAACCCCAAGTTCCTCAAGAAGGGCATCGACACCGGCACCGCCAACTCGATCCTCGTGAAGGTCAACCAGATCGGCACGCTGACCGAGACCTTCGAGGCCGTGAACCTCGCGATGCGCAGCGGCTACAACGCCGTGCTCAGCCACCGCTCGGGCGAGAGCGAGGACTCGACCATCGCCGACATCGCGGTGGCGACCAACTGCGGGCAGATCAAGACCGGCGCCCCCTGCCGCTCCGACCGCAACGCGAAGTACAACCAGCTCATCCGCATCGCCGAGCTGCTGGGCGACGCCGCGATCTACGGCGGGAAGTTCTGGAACAAGGGCTGAGATCCTTCGCTGATCAGAGCCGGACACTGTGTGTCCGGAGTTCCGGGGGGTCGGGCGAAAGCGGTACTCCGCTCGCACGAAATCCAAATCCATCAAACCTCCGGCCCGCGCGTCTCCTCAGACCCGCGGGCCGGTTTGTTTCCTGGTTCGCCAAACAGGAACACGCGGCCCCTCGTGTTACCATGAAATCAAATGAAACCGGGCGTCCGGCATCTCTGCCGACTTCTCTTCCACGCGGCCACGCTCTTGTCGCTGCTGCTCTGCATCGGCACCCTGACATTGTGGATCATCACCCACGATTCAGGATACTGGTATGGATACCGTTCAAAAGCCCTTTTTTCGCTAAGGCCCCTCCTGTCACGCCACGTTGTGCTGGAAGCCGGAACGGCCAGCCTCTGCGAAAGCCGCCTGCAGTGGCTTGACGTGAATGCCAAAGGCGTGGAAAGGGAGTTTCATCAGGACTCCGCGCAGCAGGGGTGGCGTTCCTGCAACAAGGACAGAGATGATTATTCCGAGCAGTTCTCGGTCCGTTTGGAAACCTCCCGATGGGGCTTCCATGTTTCCCGCACCTACCAAACCATCCAAAAGAATTGGTGGGGTGTCACAAGTTACGGTTCCGAGGAATTTCCGCACACGATCAATCCCGACTATCCCGGCGATTGCATCGCGCAGTGGCAAATCGACCGCGTCAATATTCGGTTGTGGTGGCCGTGTATCCTGACAGGATTGCTTCCCGTCATGTGGCTGGCCCGTATCGGCTTACTCCGCGTGCAAGCAGTCCGGAGCCGCCTGCAACAACTCCACATCTGCGCGGCATGTGGCTACGACCTTCGCGCCAGCCATGGCGCCTGCCCGGAATGCGGCAAGCCAATCAGCGCCAAACCGTCGCACCCAAGCCTGCTGAGCGTCATGCCGGGCTACCGATTCGTCGGCCTGTTGTCGTTCCTCTCGCTGCTGCTGGCCATTGCCGTCGCGTGCCTGTGGGCGCGCAACATTTGGTGGCGGACCGACGTAATCGATATTGTTCAGGAACCCATCTGCTCTTGCCAACTTTCGTCAGAAGAAGGGCAGCTATCCATCGGCTACGACGAGATGCTGTATCGTTTCAGGACCACCTCGCGCCGGTGGGACCATTGGGAAGGCCTTCCCGCCTCAAATCCAAGGTTCAACCGATGGCCGCCTTTGGTACTCGATTACGCCAAATCGCCTCGATACTTCCGGTTTGTTGTCCAATATTGGTTCGTCATTCTCTTGGGTGCTGTTCTGCCCCTATTCTGGGTTGCGCGTGCGTGCATCCGATTGAGACGAGCCCGAAACTGATCGCCTCAACTTGCGTGCGAGCAACGTGCCTCCCTACTCCAACCTCCCAAACATGATCCGCTCCTTCCGGCTGGGCGAGTGGTCGCCCTGCGTCACCGTGAGGTAAACCGCGCCCCCGAACTCGCGGAAGACCGGATGCTGGAACGAGCGGCCGGTCTCGAAGCGGCATTTGCGCTCCCACGCCGTGCCGTCGCGCGAGACGTCGATGTTGAAGACCGAGCGCGAGACGTTGTCGATCCGCGTCGACTCCTGCCAACCCTGGTGGCAGAGGCCGCCGAAGCGCTCAAAGGTCGGCTTGGAGTGGGCTCCGTTGGGCGTGCCGAGCCGATCCGCTCGCTTCCTTCAGGCCATCAACAGGTAAACTGCAACATGCACGCTTCCCTTTATCTCCGCCACGAACTTGTCCACAAACCCCAGTCGCCTCATGCGCAAGATTCCCAAACCGCCTCCACCCGTTGCGCCCCGGCTCAGCACGCGCAAAAAGACGGCCTTCTCCCTGATCGCCGTCATCGCCTTCTTCGGCTTCGCCGAGCTCTCGCTGCATCTCGTCGGCTTTCACCACACGCTCACCGTCGAGGCGATGCAGTTCCGTTTCCCCATCGACGACGAAAACCGCAGCGCCCCCGAGCCGTTTCTGCGGCGCGACCCCCGGCTCTTCTGGCGGCCGATCCCCAATGTGCTGGGCCACAACTCGCGTGGAGTCTTCGGCCCCGAGTTCGCCGTCCCCAAGCCCAAGGGCAAGTTCCGCATCGTCTGCCTCGGCGACTCCTGCACCCACTTCGGGCCGCGCCCCTACCCCGAGCGCCTCGCCGCCCTGCTCGAGCAATGGAAGCCCGGGCGCTTCGAGGTCATCAACGCCGGCGTCATCGGCTACACCTCGCACCAGGGGCTCGCCCGGCTCGAATCCGAAGTCCTCGCCTGGCAGCCCGACTTGGTGACGGCCTATTTTGGCTGGAATGACCACTGGCTCGCCCACGGCAGGACCGACCGCGAACAGCCTCGCGACGGAGCCCCGCCGCCGCGCGGGTTCGACCTGCTCGCCCGGGCCCGCGTCGTTCAGCTCATCGCTTGGGGAGTCGGGCGCCTCGCGCCCGCCCCGCCGCCCCGCCCGCGCGTCGAACTGAGGGATTACCGTGACAATCTCGCGAAGATGCCGACTTTGGCAAAAGAGTGCGGCACGGTCGTCTGGTTCCTGACCGCCCCGGATGCGCTCAACGAGGGCGTGCCCAGCTACCTCATTGAATCGCACGAAGCGAGCGACGATGCCGCGGTCCTGGCCCTTCACCGCCGCTACGTCGAAGCCACGCGCGCCCAGGCGCGGGAATCCGGTGCGACTCTGATCGACTTGGCCGCGACGTTCGGCCTCCGCCCCGACAAATCAAGCCTCTTCATCGACGACCACATCCACCTTTCCGACGCCGGCCTAACCCTCGCCGCGGAAACGCTCGCGAGCGAGATTCGCCGATCCTTCCCCTGATCTCGCCCCTGCTCGCAAAACCCGCTCGCTTCTCCGAACCGCTCACTCCAACCTCCCAAACATGATCCGTTCCTTCCGGCTGGGCGAGTGGTCGCCCTGCGTCACCGTCAGGTAAACCGCGCCTTCATGCTCGCGGAAGACCGGGTATTGGAACGAGCGGCCAGTCTCGAAGCGGTACTTGCGTTCCCACGCCACGCCGTCGCGCGAGACGTCGATGTTGAAGACCGAGCGCGAGACGTTGTCGATCCGCGTCGACTCCTGCCAGCCTTGGTGGTAGACGCCGCCGAAGCGCTCGAAGGTCGGCTTGGAGTGGGCTCCGTTGGGCACGCGATCGATGTGTTGGTGGGTCGACCACGTGACGCCGTCGGGGCTGGTGGCGAACATGTAGTTGAACGGCGGCTCCTCGAGCCGGGTGATCGCGCTCCACGTGCCGTCGGGCAGCCGCTGGACCGCCGACTCGCTCAGACGCAAGTGGCCCGGCTGCACGAAGTGGCCGAGCACCTTGAAGGTCGACATGTCGTCGCTGAGCGTGGCCAGCGCGTTCTGCCCGATGATGAAGTTGTTGAGCACGGCGTAGACCCGGCCGTTGGCGTGGCCCCGCCCATCGAAGCGCTTGAACCCATCGATGGCATAGAGCCCGTAGTCGATCGCGGGCCGCCGCAGGCCGACCGTCGTGGCGGCGCGGTGGAGATGCTGCGGCTGCATCGGCCAGCGTCCGTCGGCGGTCTCGACGAACGCCTGGTGGATGTTCCAGTCGAATCGCCCGCGGGCGAGGTCGTAATCGAGGTACCACGTCTGCGACTGTCTGGCCTTCGGAACCTCGCTGGCGAAGAAGACGCGCAGCGTGCGCTCGTCCTTGCGGACGATCCGCGGCACGAAGCATGCCCCGGCCTCGAGCGTGCGGTTCTCATAGACCTTCCCCGACGCGGCGAAGGTCGTCGTCTCCAGCACCTTGCCCGTGGCAGCCTCGACGATGGTGAGCGTGTCGTAGACGTAGGGCCAGCGCGGGTCCTCCCCGGGCTGGACGTCGTTGGCCATCGAGACGACGTAGGCCAGGTCGTCGACAATCAGGAAATCGGAGTCGTGCGCGCCCTTGACTTGGGGCAGGCAGATGTTGGCCAGCCCGGCGAGCACGCGGTCGGCGGCGGCCTTGGGATTCCAGTCGGATGGGAGCAATGAGCCGTTCGTCGACGTCATGAAGATTGCCTCGTGCCCGAAGGCGAGGGCCGTCTCTCGTAGGGTGGGTAGAGCGGTACGCCGCGAAACCCACCACAGTCAACATCGACGCAACGGCCACGCGGACAATCCCAACCGAGGGCCTTCCGCGAGGCCGTGGTGGGTTTCGCCGAGTACGGCTCTACCCACCCTACTCGCCCAACGCCTCCCACCCCGGGAAGGTCAGGCTCTGCTTAGCCATGTATTCCCCCAACGTCACGTTGCAGACCAAGTAGCGGTTGGCCGCGCGCCAGAAGCGGTCCCAGATCGCGTCGACATCGGATTGCGACGGGGCCTTCCAATCCGCGCGGGGAACGTGCGTGGCCAGCAGGTCGCGCTGCATCTCGCCCAAGCGAGCGACCTGGGCCTTGACGATCTTCTCGCCCAGCTCGCGCGTGGGCATGCGCCCGTCCGTCAGCGGGAAGTCGGTACCGATCCATCGTCCGCTGGGCCAGCCGGCGGGCTTGCGCGAGAGGTCGACCAGGTCGGGGCGGATGTAGTGGAGCTGGGCCGTCTCGGTGATGCCGCCGTGGTCGCCGCGGTAGTTCTCGAAGGTCATGCACTCGTTGTCGGCGATGGCGGTGATTCGCAGGGGCGAGCCGGTCCTGCGGAGGTAGAACTCGGCGACGAGGCGAAGGTCGCGCTCGACCCCGCCGTAGTGGCCCGTGATGAGGATCGCGGCTGCGAACCCCCGCGCGTCGATGCAGCGGATCTGGTGCATCACCATGCGGAAGAAGAGGTCGGTGGGGATCGCGCTGCCCAGCGTCTGCGGCGCGCCGCTCCGCTCGGCCCAGGGGAAGGCGGGCCGGTCCATGATGTGCCACGCGAAGGGCGGGGCGACCACCGCGCCGTGCGCCTCGGCCGCCATCTCGCAGATGCCCTTGGCCTTGATGAAGTCGAGCCCCAGCGCCGAATACGGCCCGTGCGGCTCGGCCAGGCCGTAGCCGGCGTAGCAGACCTTCCGCACGGCGATCGCCTCAAGCAACTCGTCGGGCAGCATCTCCTCCCAGCGGACTTTCGTGGGGGTCGGGGGCATGGGGTTTCTCCTTCGCGCGAGGTGAGGATCGTCGAGTCGAGGTCATCCTATCAAGCCCATCGATCACGACGGTACTCCGTCGTGTTCGGTGGGGTTCCTCGGATGTCGAACGACGAAATCCCATCGAACGCGTCGCCCCCGGAAGTACCGACGCGATCAATGGGCTTGGGGGTTCATGTCCACGCGTGCCCCGCGCCCTTCTCACTTCCTTGTCGATCCTCTACGATGCGCGTCCACACAAACCGGAGCCTCGTCATGTCCATCGACCTCCCCTTCCGCCAGATCCACCTCGACTTCCACACCGGCCCGGCGATCCCCGACGTGGGCGCGGCCTTCGACGCCGAGGCTTTCGCCTCCATGCTCGACGAGGCCCGCGTGAACAGCGTCACCCTCTTCGCCAAGTGCCACCACGGCCACCTCTACTACGACACCAAGCACGAGTCGCGCCATCCCGGCCTCGCCAAGGGGCACGACTTCCTGGCCGAGCAGATCGAGGCCTGCCGCCGCCGCGGCATCCGCACGCCGATCTACCTCTCCGTGCAGTGCGACGAATACGCCGCCATCAACTACCCGCAGTGGCGCGTGGTCAGCCACGACGGCAAGCTCGCGGGCTCGCCCCTGCACGCCGGGTGGCACATCCTCGACATGTCGAGCCCGTACCAGGACTACCTGGCCGAGCAGCTCGCCGAGGTGCTCAAGAAGTTCAAGCCCGTCGACGGGATCTTCCTCGACATGTGCTGGGACCAGCCGAGCGCGACCAAGTGGGCCCTCGACGGGATGCTCAAGCACGGGCTCGACCCCGCGAACGAGGGTGACCGCGGCAAATACGCCCACCTCGTCTCGCTCCAATACATGGCCCGTTACAAAAAGCAGGTCGACCAGTCGAAGCAGGGCAAGCCCTGCGCCGTGGCCTTCAACAGCCGCCCGCTCTCGGGGCTCGTCGAGGAGAAGAAGTTCCTGCGCCACGTCGAGATCGAGGCCCTGCCCACCGGCGGCTGGGGCTACATGTACTTCCCGATCAACGTGCGCTACGTCCGCCCCTTCGGGCTGCCCTACATGGGCATGACCGCGCGGTTCCACAAGAGCTGGGCCGACTTCGGCGGGATCAAGCCCGAGGCCGCGCTCTTCTACGAGTGCGCCCAGATGATCGCCCACGGGGCCCAGTGCAGCATCGGCGACCAGCTCCACCCGCGCGGGTTCCTCGACGCCGCGTCATACAAGCTCATCGGCTCGGTCTACCGCTACATCGAGTCGTGCGAGCCGTGGTGCAAGGGGGCGAAGTCGGTCTCGCAGATCGCCGTGCTGCGCAGCATGGAGTCGGACTACCACACGCGCCCGGGCGGGGCCTACGAGGGCGTCGTCCGCGCGCTGCAGCAGCTCCGCCAGCAGTTCGACTTCCTCCCGCTCAACGCGGATTTCAGCGGCTATGACGCGGTGATCGTGCCCGAGTCGATCAAGGTCGACGCCGCGCTGGCGAAGAAGCTCAAGGCCTTCGTGAAGGCGGGCGGCGGGCTGCTCGTCTCCGGGTCGGCCGCCCTCGACGAGGCGGGCAAGCCGATCCTCCCCGAGTTGGGCGTCGAATCCCACGGCCCCTCGCCCTTCAGCGCGACCTACATCCGCTTCGACAAGTCGATCGCGGCCGGGGCGCCGGCGACGGACCATGTCTTCTACGACGCGGGGCTGCGCCTCACGCCCACGCGCGGCGCGACGACGCTCGCCCGCGTGGTCGAGCCCTACTTCGACCGCACCTGGCAGCACTTCAGCTCGCACTTCCAGACGCCGCCCGACAAGGTCTCGCGCTACGCCGCGGCGATCCGCAAGGGCCGCTGCGTGACCATCGCCTATCCGATCTTCCAGGCCTACGGCACGCACGGGAACCTTTCGTTCCGCCACCTGATCGGCCAGTGCCTCGCGCAGGTCCTGCCCGAGCCGCTGGTGAAGGCGGGCGGGCCGAGCTTTTTGGAGACGACGGTGGCGAAGCAGGGCAAGCGGACGATCGTCCACCTGCTCAGCTTCGCGCCGGTGAGGCGGACGCCGAACCTCGACATCGTCGAGGAGGCGACGCCGCTGCGGGATGTGCCGGTGTCGGTGAAGCTGGCGAAGGCGCCCAAGAACGTCACGCTCCAACCCAGTGGAGAAGCGATCCCCTTCAAGTACGCCGACGGGCGCGCGAGCGTGAAGGTCTCGTGCGACTCGGGCCACACGATGGTGGTGTTTGAGTGAGCGTCTGATGTGGAGAGGCCTGACTGACGAAAAAGTCAGGGTCTCACCGCCCCTTGGGCTTCGGCGGCGGCGTCTTCGACTTGGGCGGCTCGTCGTCGTCGTCGGCCAGGAGCGGGATCTCCCCCGAGTCGGACGAGTCCGGCGTGTTGGCCTTCTCCGACTTCGCCAGCGCCTCGAGCGCGGCGATCGGGTCGTCCAAATCCACCGTCGGCGACTGCGCCTCGGGCTCGATCTCCAGCGGGATCTCGTCGTCGTCGCGCACCGGCAGCTCTTGCGGCTTGTCCGAGGCCTTGGCCGCCGGCTTGGCGGGCTTGGGCGGAGGCGTCGGAGCCGGCGCTGCCGTGCCGTCGAGCAGGCCCAGCGGCTCCGCGGCCGCCTTGGGGTCGCCCGCGCCGATCCCCCCGGCGCCGGGCGTGGTCGTGCGCACCGGCTCGATGTGCCGCGGCTGGCCGTCCATCACCACCGTGAAGACCACCGACCCGATGGCGATCTCGTCCCCCGCCTTGAGGGTGACTTCCTGCACGCGAACGCTATTGTGATGCGTCCCGTTGCTCGAGCCCAAGTCGCGCAGATGGATCTTGTTCCCCTCGATGCGCAGCTCGCAATGCTGCCGCGAGACGCTCGCCAGCGGGACGCGCAGGTCGCAGCCGTTCGTCCGGCCGATGACAAAACGCGGTTTGCTCACCGGGAAGTCCCGGCGTGTGCCGTCCGCCTTGAACATCACCAAAGAAACCTGCATGCAGCGACCCCTGCCCCAAACGACCCTCGCCAACCCAGAGTCTATCTCGCGAATTCCCTGCCTTCAACCTTCAGCGAAAACAGAAAGCCGATCGCCCCACGCACTTTACATCCACATCCCCTTCTGCTTCCACAAGTGCCATTATTGCGACTTCTACAGCATCGTGGACGACTCGCCCGCCGGCGACCGCCAGGAAGTCTTCACCGACCGCCTGATAACTGAGCTTAGGCTCCGCGCCGGGCAGATGAGCCTCAGGCCCCTGACCATTTTTATCGGCGGGGGAACCCCGACGCTTTTGCGCCCCGCGCTTTGGACCCGGCTTTTGGCCTGCTTGGCCGACTTGGGCATTCCGGACAACGTCCGCGAATGGACCGTCGAGGCCAACCCCGAGACCGTCACGCCCGAGCTGATGGGCCTGCTCGCCGCGGGCGGGGTCAACCGCGTCAGCCTCGGCGCCCAATCCTTCCAGCCCGAGCTGCTCAAGACGCTCGAGCGCTGGCACGACCCCGCCAACGTCGCGCGGGCTGCCGCGATGGTCCGCGACGCGGGCATCCGCAACTACAACCTCGACCTGATCTTCGCCATCCCGGGCCAGACGCTCGAGACGCTCAAGGCCGACATCGACGCCGCCCTCGCCCTCGAGCCGACGCACATCAGTTGCTACGGGCTGACCTATGAACCCAACACCGCGATGACCAAGCGGCTGGAGCTTGGCCAGTTCAAGCCCATGCCCGAGGAGACCGAACGGGCGATGTACGAGCTGGTGCTCGACAAGCTGGCGGCCGCGGGGTTCGAGCAATACGAGGTGAGCAACTTCGGCCGGCGCGCGGCGTGGCGGGGCGAGACGCCGGCGACGCTGACGCACGACGAATCGGGAGACACGCTCGGCGGCGAACTCGGGGCCGGCCCCGCCTACCGCTGCCGGCACAACCTCGTCTACTGGACCAACGGCAACTGGCTCGGCGTCGGCCCCTCGGCGGCGAGCCACGTCGACGGCTACCGCTGGAAGAACCAGGCCCACCTGGGCAAGTACCTCGACTCAAAGGCCGAGCCGCCGATCGTCGACTTGGAACATCTCCCGGCAGAACGGCGGACGGGCGAGTTGCTGATGCTGCGACTGCGGCTGCGCCGGGGCGCGCCCGAAGCGTGGCTGCGGGCGAACCTCGGGTCAGAAGACCCGCGCTGGAAGACGATCGACTACCTCCGCGAGATCGGCATGCTCGAATGGGGCGAAGGCCACCTGCGGCTGACCCGCAAGGGCCTTTTCGTCGCGGATGCGGTGATCCGGGAGTTGTTGTAAGACAAGAGGGAATGAAGGGGGTAATCCATGGCGTGGCGACTGGACACAGGCGACTGTGAAACGTTCAGGAACGTCCTGCGCAAGGAGTCGCGATGGCATCGGCGACCGATTGCTAAGGCCGTCGTCTCGGTGGGCATCTACGCTTCTGTGATCATGGCCCTATTGGGAATGTTTGTCTCGGGCCTCTTGTTTCCCGGATTTATTCTGTCTTGGGGAATGGCGTTTGGGCTCGAGAGCAAACCCTTCGCAATCTGCACCGTGGCGGGCTTTCTCTTGGCGTTCGCGGTGATCCTTGCGTTCCGCGCCTGGAGATTCGCGTGGACGTATTGGAAAGCCCAGATCGTGCGCGTCGACTACTTTTGCTTTGCCTTCGGTTTGACGCTTGGCCTCCCCTTCACGATTGCCTGGCTTCATTACCTCATGAAGTCATGGGTTGTCACACGGGCCTAGAGATGGCGAATCCAATGGCGAATTCGCACGCGTGACAATCGCAACTGCGTGATGGGCATTCCGGTGCTCAGCCGGAGGGCTCTGTTCCCCACGGGTCCGGCATGGGTCTCAACCCGGACAAAATAAAGAACCCCCGGGCGTGGCCCGAGGGTTCTTGTGTTGATGAGATGTCGCGAGGCGAGGGAGCCGGGCTTGGGGCCCGGATCGATCAGGCCTGCTTCCGCTTGCGGCGGAGGGCGGCGATGCCCATGCCGGCGAGCGTGGTGAGACCCATGCCGACGGCGGCGGGGGTCGGGACGGCCTGGACCTGGACGACGAGGTCGTTGAAGTCGCGGTCGGAGCGGCCGATCACGTTGTCCTCGATGCCGATGAGCCAGGTCTTGATGTCGGACGCGCCGGTGATCTCGTAGGTGATCATGTGGTCGACCGCGTCGACGTTGTCCGAATCGCGGGAGGTGAAGACCCGGCCGTCGTTGCCGGTGCGAGCCCAGCGCCACGTGCCGCCGGCGGCCGTGGCCATGTCGATCGACGCGCTGCCGGTGACGGCCAAGCCGGTGCCGGTGACGGTGAAGAGGCTGTTGAAGGCCGTGCTGGCGGTGCCGGACTTGTAGCCGAAGTTCTGGGTGAACCCGGCGTAGACCGCGTCGACCTTGGCGTCCAGGGCGCCGCCGTTCCACACCTGGTCATCGGCCAGGCCGGGGCCGAAGAGCGCGTCGTTCGTGCCCGAGCCGCCGTTGTCGTTGACGCGGGTGGCGGTGACGGTGCCGTTGCTGAAGTCCACGCCCGAGGGGGTGAACGTCCCGCCGTAGACCGCCTCGAGGATCTCCTTCATCGACTTCTCGCCGGACGCGGGGGCGCCGACGGTGGTGTAGCCGGCCATGGCCGGGAGGGACGAGGCCGCGAGCACGCCCGCGGCAACCATCATGCAGAACTTCTTCATAAACGTTTCTCCTCTCAGTGACCTCTGCCGTCAGGCGGGGGTCGGGGTTCCTTGGAACAGGCCTAGGCTGGGAACTCCCGCAGCCACCTGATCCTGATCGATCCTGATTAAACGATTCCGTTTGCGTCGGTGCTGGCCCACGAGGCCGGCATTCTTGATATTGCCCGCGGCGGGTCGTTGCCGCGTCCTGCTCACTTGCAGATGTGAAGAGAATACGACCAAAAACCGCGTGAACAAGGAACAAACGCTGCCAGAACGGCGGGTTTTGACGCGAATTCCGGTTTATATCAACCCCTGACGGGCATTGGGGTTGCCCATCTCGCCTGGACCGACAATCTGTCGCAAACCACATGAAATATCGAGGGATGCCCCAGCGGCCGCGGGCGCAAGCCGGGCCTCCCGCGAGCCGGTGGTTGCCCGGCATGGGTTGTGCCTTGATATTGTCTTGATAACACGGAGATGAGGCAGCCTGGTGCGACAGAACAACCGTCATGCTGCCCAGATCGCCCAGACATCACAATCGGAACAGATTGCCGATCTTGCCAACCGTGGATTTGGTAGTCCGATCCCCCCCGGGGGCGGAGGATTCAGATTGTCATCGCGGTGCGAGGCAAGGATCGGGATGCCGCGCCCTCTTCATATGGATGCGGCCCGGCTGATGCATGCGGCTTCCACTTCTTGATTCCCACGCAGAAGCGGCGGCCCCTTCTCCCTTCCCGGGGGCCGGGGGCCTAATTGAAGGTTCGCCTCCTCCCATCAGGCGCAGCCTGATCAGAGCCGGACACTGTGTGTCCGGAGTTCGGGCGATGGCGGTACCCCGCCCGCGCGGCTCGCCGGGAGCCATGAACCGTTTGGTTTCACGTGTGGTCTGCGCGAAAAGGCTTGTTTCCGGGCGCGTCGCTTGCTTTTGAGAGCGTCATCGACATCGGCACGTCGCGCGGGCGGAATACCGCCTCGCCCGATCTTCGGCGACACAGTCGCCGTCTCTGTTGAATGCCGCGCCGAGGATCCTCGCCTCACGGCAAGGGCTTGTCGTCCTTCCCCGCCGCTGGAGCAGCAGAGCCCTGGGGCGCGCGGGCCGCGAGCGCGGAGGCGCGCAGGGCGCCCTCCAGCGCGTAGACCGGCTCGGCGATGCACAGGAGCGTGAAGCCCTTCTTCACCAGCGTCGGGCCGTCGCCGATCATCCACATGTTCTTGCCCACCGCCCGGCCGGCGGCGCGGATCGTCGCCAGCGCCGCGGCGAGCTCGGGGCTCTCGGGCTTCCAGCAGACGCCCAGGCTCGCGGAGAGGTCATACGGGCCGACGGCGATGGCGGTGGTGATCTCGTGGCGGGCGATGGCGTCGGCGTTGGCCAAGCCTTCGGGCGACTCGATCTGGGGCATGACGATCCAGTCGTCCTCGACCTCTCGCTTCCAGGTCTCGTAGTGGTAGTCGACCGGCCAGCGGTTGCCCGGGCCACCCGGGCGGCGCTTGCCGCGCGGGGGCATGTAGAGGGCGTCGCGGACCTCGTCGAGCGTGGCGGCGCTGCGCACCTGCGGAAGGAGGAAGCCGCAGGCGCCCAGGTCGGCGGCGAGGCGGACGTGGCCGTACTGCGCCTCGGGCGGGCGGATGAGCACGGGGAAGTCCATCACGCGCCCGAGCGCGCAGCCGGTGGCGATGGTCTCGGGATTGTGGCCCATGTGCTCGGTGTCGATGATGAGGTAGTCGAGCCCGGCGTTGCGGGAGACCTCGACGAGCTCGGGCCAGAAATGCATCGTGGCGAGGGCGCCGACGGTGACGCGGCCGGAGTTGATCTTTTCACGCAGGATCTGGGCGGCTTTCACGGGTGTGGTCCGGGAGGAGGAAGAGGGAAGCCGTGGACGTCACGCGACCATGGCGAGGATTTCCGGGGGGAGCTTGGGCGTCGCGCCGGAGCGGGCGGCGACGAGGGCGCCGGTGTGGTTGGCCAGCGCGAGCGTGCGCTCCAGGGGCCAGCGGAGGAGCATGCCCACGAGCAGGCCGGCGGCACAGGCGTCGCCCGCGCCGACGGGGTCTGCCCCGGGCTCGGGGGCGTAGCTCACCGGGGCGGCGTCGAGCTTGCCCGCGGGGCTGTAGAGCACGGTGCCCTTCTCGCCGCGCGTCAGGGCGACCAACTTGAGCTTGTAGCGCTTGAGCAAGGCGGTGGCCTGCGCGTCGGCGGCGGCCTCGGGGCTCGCGCCGGCCGGCGCGGAGCCCAGGCCCAGGGCCGCGGCGACGACGGGCAGCTCGTGGTCGTTGAGCTTCACGGCCGTGGAGAATTCGCAGGAGCGGTGGAGGATCGAGCGGTCGAAGTAGTTCTGGCGCAGGTTGACGTCGAAGAGGCGGACCGCCTGCTTGGCGGCGCCCAAGACGCGGTAGATCGTGTTGCGGCTTTGGCCGCAGCGCTGGGCGAGCGAGCCGAAGCAGATCGCCTCGCAGGTCTGGGCGAGCTGCTCGAGGTCGAAGTCGAAGCTCAGCCAATCCCAGGCGACGTCGCGGACGATGTCGTACTCAGGCTGGCCGTGGGCGTCGAGCCCGACGTAGACCTTGCCGGTGGCGCGGTCGGGGTCGGGCTGGAGGAACTCGGAGGTCATGCCGCGGGCGAGGAGGTCGGCGGCGATCTGGCGGCCCAGATCGTCATGCCCCACGCGGCTGACGACCACGCCGCGGCCGCCGCGGACGGAGGCGAGTTGATGGGCGTGGACGGCGAGGTTGAGCGGCGCGCCGCCCAGGACCCGCTTGTCGGGGAAGACGTCGTAGAGCGCCTCGCCGAGGCCGACGATGGTGAAACCCGAAGGCATGGGAGAAGACTAGCAGAGGAGGGGGCGGGATGGGAGGGAGGTGATGGATCGAGGAATGCATCGACGAAGGACGAATTCAAGCCCATCGATCCCGACGGTACTCCGTCGGGTTCGGTGGGGTCGAGCGCACCACGACTCAACGGACCCCAAACCCCACGGAACGCGACGGCGTACCGTCGCGATCCGTGGGCTTGGCTGCGGGGTTGTCTTGAGAGCTTGATGGTTTTGGATCGACGCGAATTCCGCCTCGAACTGCAGACGTCATTTCCCGCTTCGCCGGCCCAACCCGCGTGCTAAGATTGAGGACCATGAGAACCCGCCGCCGGGACTTTTGCGTTGTCGCGCTGCTGCTCGCCGGAGCGATCGGCGAGGGGGCCTACGCCCAGACGCCCCCCCCGGGGCGCGGCAAGGTCTACGTCGGCGACTCGCCCGCGGCCCAGGACATGCTCGAGCAGGCGCGGGCGCTGCGGCAGCAGAACCGGCTGCTCGAAGCCGCGAACCTCTATCAGCAGATCGCCGAGGAATACGCCGACAAGCTGATGGAGTGGAACGGGATCTACACCGACTCGGCCCGGCGGGTGACGCGCGACCTCGCAGCCGACGCCCCGCTGCTCGAGGCCTACCGCAAGGCGTTCGAGCCCACGGCCCAGCGGGCGCTCGCGGCCGCGAACAGCCCCGAGGAGCTCGAGGCCGTCGCGGCGAAGTACCGCGTCTGCCGCGCGGGGCTCGAGGCGCAGCTGCGCGTCGCGGGCGACTTCCTCGAGCGCGGACAGCCCGTCGACGCCTCGACCGTGCTCGAAGGCTGGGACGACCACCCCGATATGCAGGCGCTGGCCCCGCGCTGGAACATGCTGCAGGCCCAGGCGGCGTTGCTCTCCGGCCACCCCGAGCGGGCCGAGCGCTACGTGGCCGCGCTCACTGCGGCGAAGGACCGCGCGGCGCTGACGTCGCTGGAACAGCTCGTCGCGGCGCTGCGCCTGCCGCCCGCGCCGCCTTCGTACGACTCGATGGCGCAGCTCCCGCGGACCGCGACGCTCGACAAGCCGGGCAAGCCGCTGTGGCAAGTGGTGGTGCCCGACCCGATGGGCGATGAGTCGAAGACCCGCGGCCGGGGCGTGCAGTTCGGCGAGGGGGGCGTGGGCGGCATGGCGGGCTCGTCCAGCGGGAACATGACCCCGCAGGCCGACGAGCAGCGCATCTTCGTCAACAACTACCTCACGGTGATGGCGCTCGACCGGCTCTCGGGGCGCGTGGCGTGGATGTTCCAGCCGCCGGAGCTGGTGGGCGGACAAGTCACCGTCGCGCCGTGGCTGCGGATGCAGGGGCGGCTGCCCGACCAGCGCGGCTTCGCCTTCGATGGGCAGAACGCGCTGACGGTCGTCGGCCTCGCGATGGCGGGCAACCCGCAGTTCCAACCCGCGGGCGCGGCCACCGCGCTGATCTGCCTCGACCGTGAGACGGGCAAGTTGCGCTGGCGGCTGGAGCCCAAGGAGATCGACGCCTCGCTGCTGGGCGCGAGCTTCCACGGCACGCCCGCGGTCGCCGGCGGGCGGGCCTTCGTCCTGCTCCGCCGCAGCCACTTCTCGGGATTCCAGGACGCCTTCGTCGTCGCCGTCGACACGCAGACCGGGCAGGTCGCGTGGAGGCGGTACCTCTCAAGCTCGGCGGCGATGAACCGCTCGGCGGGGCGCGGGATGGCGCAGATGCTCGTGGAGCGCGGAAAGCTCTACCTCGCCGACAGCCTGGGCGTCGCCGCCTGCCTCGATGCGCGCAGCGGCATGGTCTGGTGGCTCTCGGTGCTGCCGGGCGCGTCCGACGTCGTCGACATGAACAACATGGGCGCCCGCATGGGCATGCGGCAGGTCGGCAACTCCTGGCAGGCCTCGCCGCCGGTGCTGCTGGAGGCGGGCCTGGTCGTGCCGGGGCTGACCGACGCCGAGCCGGCGCTCTTGATCGACCCGCAGACGGGCAGCCTGCTGCGCAAGCTCAGTGGCGTGCCCTGGAGCGAGACCGACTACTTCACCCGCGCGGGGAACGACGTGCTCTGCGTGGGGCCGACGGTGCACCGCGTGGACGGCAAGACGCTCGAGCCGACGTGGAGCCACAAGCTCGGGAAGGACGCGCCGGTGATCCGCCCGCAGGGCAGGGCCGCGCTGACCATCGACCGGCTGATCGTGCCCGTGACGGGCGACAAGATCGTGACGCTGAACCTCGCCGACGGCGCGGAGGTCGCGCTCGACGCGCTCGCGCCGGCGGGGAACCTCCTGGTGCTCGACGACCAGCTCGTCGTGGCCGACGGGACCACGGTGCGCGACTATATGGATTGGGCCCGGGCCTACCGCCGGCTCAAGGAGCGGATCGCCCAGCAGCCCGACGACCCGCGGGCGGCGCTGGCGCTGGCCTACCTGGCGCTGGCGGCCAACGAGCGCGACGCGGCGCTCGAGGGCGTCGACGAGGCTCTCGCCGCGATGCGCAAGGGCGGGGCGACGCTCACGCCCGCGCGGCAGCGCGACGCCTTCACGCAGCTCCTGGCCCTCGCCGAGACCCCCACTGCGCAGGCCCCGCTCCGCCGCTCGATCTTCGAGCGGCTCGCCAGCGCCGCGACCGGGCCGGCCGACCAGGTCGCCTACCACTTGGGGGCCGGGGCCTTCGCCGCCGAGTCGGGCGAGACCGCCGACGCGGCCGAGCATTACCAGACGATCCTCATGGACCCGGCGATGGGCGGCGAGCTGTATCAACGCGCCGCGGCCTCGCGCCAGGCGGGGCTCGAGGCTCGCAGCCGGCTCGAGGCGCTCATCAAGAAGTTCGGCCCGCAGGCCTACGAGCGCTTCGACACGATGGCGGCGCAGCGCCTCGCGGAGCTCAACCGCCAGGCGCCCGACGCCGCCGCCCTGCTCGAGCTGGTCCGCCAGTTCCCGCTCGCCAAGTGCGTCCCCGCGGCGATCAGCCAGGCGGCGGCGGCGCTGGAGGCGGCGGGCGACGTGAGGGGCGCCTCGGCGCAGCTCCGCCGGGCCTACAGCATGGCCACCGAGGCCGCCGATTTGGGCGCGATCGCCGGCCGGCTGGGGCAAGTGCTCGCCCGCAGCGGTCAGCCGCGGCAGGCGATGCGCTGGCTGGAGCGCGTCCGGCGAGAGCATCCCGGGCTGGAACTGCAGCGCGACGGCCACGCCGTGACGGCCGACGCTTGGCTGGCGGAGCTGGCGAAGCTCCCCGCGGGCGACCAGGCGCTGCCCGCGCTGGCGATGCCGCTGGGCCAGCCGGAGGTCCTGCCCGGGCGGCTGCTCGCGCCGACCGACCAGCCGCAGGAGGCCTGGCCGCGCGACCGCGTGCTGCTCTTCACCTCCGCGCAGCAACTGGTCCTGCGCAGCGGGCCGAAGCTCGCCGTCGCGTGGACCTTGCCGCTGGTGGGCTTGGGCGAGTTCCCGGCCCCGGAGCGGTTCGCCGGCGTGGAGCTGCTCGCGTTCCACAGCGACCAGGCGGTGCTCTGGTCCGCCGTCTCCTCGACGTTGCTGACCGTCGACCTCGCCTCCGGCAAGCCCGCCTGGCCGATGGTCGAGGCCAGGGCCCTGCTCAACCAGGTCGGCGGCGAGGCCGAGCGCCGCGCCGCCCGCACCATGGAGGAGCGGAACTTCGAGCGCTTCGTCAACCCCGGCAACCTCGTCATGCGCAACGGTCGGCTGCGCAACGTCGACCAGCTCCGCGCCGAGATGGGCAACGCGGTCTACGTCGCCTCCGGCGAGGGCGTGCTGGTCTTCGCCGACCGCCTCGGCCGCGTCGTCGCACTCGACCGCAAGACCGGCCGGCGCCTCTGGCAGCTCATCTGCCCGCTCGACGAGGTCTCCGGCGTCGACCTCGTCGGCGACACCCTCATGGTCGTCGGCACCAACGGCGCGCAGACCGACGTCGTCAGCGGCCACATCCTCCTGCTCGACCCCGCGACCGGCGAGCCCCGCCTCCCGATGCTCGAGGAGAAGTCGCCCATCGCCTGGTCGTCGCTGGGCGTCGAGGGCAACCTGGTCTACTGCACCGCCTCGGAGCTGGTCGGCCGGCAGACCGGCGACGGGCGCGTCGCCTGGCGCACGCCGGTGAACCCCGTCAACGGCGTCGCCCCCTCGCTGCGGCTCAGCGACGACCTGCTCTTCATGCTCGATTCCTCGGGCGGCCTCGCCGTGCTCGACCCCACGACCGGGCAGGTGCTCAACCGCCTCGCGGCCTCGCCCGCGCCGGGGCAGGGCCCGGGGCTGGACGTGCGCGTCTTCGAGCAGCAGTGGCAGGTGCTCACGCCCGCGCAGGCGATCGCGCTGGGGCCCGACGCGAAGGTGCGCTGGCGCGACGCGATCAACCCCTTCGGCAAGCAGCTCGTGATGCAGATGCTCGGCGAGCGGAACATGGTGGTGCTGAACCTCGCGAGCTCGCCGCGGATGGCGATGGCAGGCGCGGCGGGGGTTCCGGGGGGGCCGGGGGTCGGCTTGGGTCCGGTGCCGGTGCCGGGGGTGGTTGATCGGGTGCCGGCGGGCTTGAGGATCAGGGGCCAAGTGAACATCGGAGGCGGGCTTGAGGACGTGGTCTTCAACGGCCCGATGCCCCCCGAGGCGCAGCAACGCCTCCGGGTCGCCATCCGGGCGGAGATGGAACGCAAGGCCGCAGCGGGCCGTGCCGCGGCGCCACGCCCGCTCCGGCGGCCGCCCCTTCTCCGGATCCGGCCGTGGCTGCCTTCAAGCCCGCACCCCCAATGCCCAGGAAGGAAGCCGCCGCCGCGGCTGACAAGTCGGCCGAGGCCTTAGAGCGGCTAGTCGCTGCGGCAGCGGCCGCGGGCTTGGAGCAAGCCAAGGCGGAACGGCTCAGGCAGGAGCGGGTCGCGCAGGCCCGGGCCCAGGCGGCGACGCAGAAGGCCGCAGTCGTGCCTGCGCCGGCGCAGGCGGGAGCGAACGTCGCCCGGCAGCCCGCGGGCCAAATGGCCCAGCAAGCCGCCGGCGCCGCGGATCTGCAGGGCCTTGCGATGGCCGCGCGCCAGTTCGCGGGCGGAGGTGGCCAGCCTCCCCCGCCCCCCCAGCCCGTGCAGCAGCAAGGCGACGACCTCTTCGCCGTGGCGGCCCCCCCGGGCCCCTGGGTCTACAAGCTCTACGTGCTCGACCGCTACAGCGGCGTCCTGGTCGAGGAGCGCGACCTCACGCCCCTCTCCGAGGCGATCGACCCCGCCCACGCCGTCTTCCTCGACAACCGCGTGGTCCTCACCGCCGGCGACTCCACGGTGGTGATCCCCGGCGCGGTGAAGTGAGGCTGTTGGAAACCGCATTGATAGCCGGACGCGCAAGCGACGGATGTTGAATTCCGTAACGCTCGAAGACGTGCGAGCGGAGTACCGCTTTCGCCCGATCGACGGACTCACAGAGTCCGGCTCTGATCAGGCAACGATCAGACAACGACAAATCCCAAGAATGCCTCCGTCGCTTGCGCGTCCGGCCAACAATGCCCGCCGCCCCTTCCTCCGCATTGTCACGCCCCGCCCCCACCGCTACCATGCGGGGCCTTTTTCACCCGGGATTGGAGCCTTTCCATGGCGACGCAAGTCCACTCCTCCTCGACCGCCCCCACCTCCGCCCCCGCGCCCACCCTCGCCGCGGCCGACCCCGAGCTCTGGCGCTACATGCAGGCCGAGCTCGAGCGCCAGGACTCCACCCTGGAGCTGATCGCCAGCGAGAACCACGTCAGCCCCGCCATCCTCCAGGCCATGGGCTCCGTGCTGACCAACAAATACGCCGAGGGCTACCCCGGCGCGCGCTACTACGGCGGCTGCCAGTTCCACGACAAGATCGAGCAGCTCGCGATCGACCGCGCCAAGCAGCTCTTCGGGTGCAAGTTCGCCAACGTCCAGCCGCACTCGGGCGCGCAGGCCAACGCCGCGACCTTCATGGCCCTGCTCAACGCGGGCGACACCTTCGCCAGCCTCGTGCTCTCCGACGGCGGGCACCTCTCGCACGGGATGAAGATCAACTTCTCGGGCAAGTACTTCAAGCCCGTCCACTACCCGCTGGTCTACGACGCGGCCCACCCGCGCTTCGAGCAGATCGACTACGACGCGGCGCGGCAGCTCTGCCTCGAGCACAAGCCCAAGATGATCCTCTGCGGGTACTCCGCCTATCCGCGCACGATCGACTTCGCCCGCTTCCGCGCCATCGCCGACGAGTGCGGCGCCCTGCTCATGGCCGACATCGCCCACATCGCCGGGCTCGTCGCGGGCGGGGCCCACCCCTCGCCGTTCCCGCACGCCCACGTGGTGACCACCACGACCCACAAGACGCTCCGCGGCCCGCGCGGCGGGCTGATCCTCACCAACGACGAGGAGATCGCCAAGAAGATCGACAAGGCCGTCTTCCCCGGGATGCAGGGCGGGCCGCTGATGCACATCATCGCCGCCAAGGCCGTCTGCTTCGGCGAGGACCTCAAGCCCGAGTTCAAGGAGTACGCCAAGCAGGTCGTCGTCAACGCCCAGGCGCTCGCGGCCGCCCTGACCGAGAAGGGCTACCGCCTGACCTCGGGCGGGACCGACAACCACCTGATGCTCGTCGACCTGCGGGCCAAGGACGCGAACCTCACCGGCGCCGACGCCGAGAAGTGGCTCGAGGCCGCGGGGATCATCTCGAACAAGAACGGCATCCCCAACGACCCCCGCCCGCCCAAGGTCACCAGCGGCCTGCGCCTGGGCTCGCCCGCGCTGACCACCCGCGGGTTCAAGGCCCCGCAGATGAAGCTGGTCGCCACGTGGATCGACCGCGTGCTCACCAGCGCCGGCGACGCGAAGGTCGCCACGCAGGTCCGCGGTGAGATCCTGGCGCTGACCAAGCAGTTTCCGCTGCCGCATTGAGGCGGCGAGGTCGGCTCGCACAGGTTTCATTTGATTTCCATGCGGCGGCGACAGCCCTTCTCCCCGGAGGGTGCTCTGCTGAATCCTTCGGACCTGGAGGCTTCGTCTTCTCCCAAGCCCCGAAGGGGCGGCATGTTTTAGCCCAGGGCATCGCCCTGGGTTTGCGTTCCCATCCAATGAATCAAGCCCTGTAAGGGCGCAACCGTGCGGCGTGAATCGTCCAAAAAAGTTTCGCCCCTTCAGGGCTCCAACAGAAAGACGCTCCACCACCCAGGGCGATGCCCTAGGCTAAAACATTTCGCCCCGTTGGGGCGGAAGACAAAGGCGTTTCAACTGAGCGCTTGGCGGGAAGAAAGCGGCCGCTGATGACCTTCCCCACGAATGGTTGGCGGGACTTAAGCGGAACCCGCCTCATTCCGCCCGCGCCCGCCCCATCGCCGGCCGCGGATCATTCGGGTCGAACCACTGCTCCCACGTCGGCGACAAAAGTCCCGGCACGCCCTTCAATCCGACCTTCAGATAAAGCCCCAGCAGCCGCGTCTCCGGCCCGGGCTCGGTGACCAGGCGTGACGCTGAGCCGATGTCAACGCGCAGGTGCCACATCTTCCCGTCGAGCCCGGGCGGGACCTTCACGACCTTCTCGCCCTTCTGGTCGTAGATCACCGCCATCGTCCGGTCGGGGGCGTTGACCTGGAGTTCCATCACGTCGGTCTCATGTTCGCACGAAGCGTTCACGGCGAACTCCTTGGTCCCGCGCGGGACGAAGAACCACCAATTGCGCGCGGTCCCCACCTCGAAATCAAAGGTGGTGAATCCGTCGTCGCCCGTCTGACCCGCGAGCGTGATCGGCGTCGCGGGGTAGGTGAAGAAGAACCAGCGCTCGGCGTTGCTGACCGTCACGACGAAGACGCCCTTTCCCGTCGCGGGCATCGGCTCGGGCAGGTTCTTCCCCGGCTCGTGCAGGTGAAAGAGGGTGACCCTCTCCTTGAAGGTGACTTCGCTCTTGACGTTGTGCAGCATCACCGTCGCGGTGTCGGGGTTCTTGGCGTCGCCGCGCGGAAGGTAGGTGCCGACCTTGTATCGCAGGGGCTTGTTGTCGGGGTTCCACAGCCAGAGCTTGGCAAAATCGCGGATCTCTGCGCCGTCCGGGTCGCCCAGCGACGGGCAGGGCGAGAAGTGGGCCAGCCCCGGCCAATCGCCCATCCGCCCCTCCGGCGCGTACTGCATGAACGGCTCGTCGTCGTACGGATCGACCGTCGGGGCCTTCCCCGTCGTCGGGTCGAACCACTCCTCCGGGCTGCGCGCGACATACGGCGGAATCCCCTCGAAGCAGAGGTTCGGCTTCGAGTAGTTGTGCGAGTCGCCGTAGCGCACCTCGACCGACCAGAACCGCCCGCCCGCCCCGGGCTCGACCGGCACCGTGACCGACATCTCCGCGCGGTACTCCTCCCCCGGCTTGGGCGCGAGCGGCTGCCCCCAGAGCACGGCCATCCTCTGCCCGCGCGGCGAGATGAACGAATAGCCCCAGTCCTCGCGCTGCGACATGTAGCGGTCTGCCCGCTGCGCCTTCGCGGTGAACTGCCTCACCCCGCGCGGGACCCAGAACCACCAGCGGCGCGGGACCGAGCAGTGCGTCACCAATCGTCGCCCCTCGATGGCGTGCCCCTTGGTCTCGCCCGTCCAGACGACCGACTGCTCGAGCGACGAGCCGACCCACAGGGCCGAGCCCGCGTGGTTGACCAGCGCGCCGTTGGGCCCGACGTTCGGCTCGAGCAGGTAGACGCCCGCGGGCCCCGCGGGGATCGAGAGCGTGCAGTGGTTGCCATCGAGCTTCTGCGGACCTTCGAGGATCGTCTTGCCGTCCGGCCCGCTCACACGGGCGAGGATCTCCGGCTTGTTCCACGCGGGGATGGCCCACTGCATCACGTGCAGGTCGATCGTGAAGGCCTTGCCCTCGGGATTGTTCAGATGCACCTTCGGCCAACCGACGAGGAAGTGGCCCCAGTCGCCCACGGCCGTGTCGGCGCGGGCGACGGGCGGGAGGAAGATCGCCGACAGCCACAAGGCCCACACGAAGAGGATCGTCGGACAAACGCGGCGTTGCATGAGGATTGCTCGGGAGGGAATGGTCTGCCAGAGGAGAGGTTCGTCTGCCGAACGTCATGGTACTCGCGGCAACGCCCCGCCCTCGCGGCTCTGGGGTACGTAGTTCCGCGTTCACGCGGTCTTTGGAAAACGACAACGCCGCGCCCTCGCGATCGAGAGAGATCAAATGCCCGCCTGAAGGCGGAACTACGAGCCAAGACCCGCCCACGCGGCCTGCTCTCGTGTTCCGGGGGCGCGAAAATTTTCCGTCCGATTTTGAAAAAATATTTCCTACCCATTTCCAAAACGGGTTGGAACGCCCACCCCTCGGGAAACGCTCAGAACGAGCCCCGCGCGGCCAGGTTAACCTGCGGGCGGCGCGCGCCGGCACCAGAGCGGAACATTTTGTCGGTCCGTTTCGCTCAAAGATCGCCGTCGACCACGCCCGGCCGCCATGGCCCCGAACAGCCAAAACGGCACCAAAAGACGCAATGCATGGAACGCTCATCGCTTACAACAATCCGCCCCAAAACCACCTCCGAGCCCGCAAGCCCAGGTCGCGCGCACAGCGGCGCGCCAAGCCTCGAATCGATCCCGAAGACGCATCGGACCGGTGTCGACGCGTCACCCCAGCGGAACCGCAATGGAGCGGGAGCGGCATCATTTAGAGCATTTTCGAGGCCCGATTTCCCGCGCCAGACATAGATACCAGCGTCCGGAAAAATCCGGACACTCGCCAAAACCCAAAAACAAAAAAACGACTTGCGCGCCGGTGTCCGGATTCCGCCGGACACTTGTGCGGGTCTTACGGGGGGCGAGGTTTTTTTCGTCGCCACCCTCCGCGCGCGACCCGCACGTCCGCGCGCCTACCTCGACTCCAGCCGTTCGACGCGCGTCTGCGGAGGCGGGAGATAGCCGAGCTTCTGCAGGAACCCATCGGTCTCCGCGATCGACGCCGCGACCACGAAGTCTGAGCCGTAGCCGCGGAGGACGAAGGCGTGGTTCTGGCCTTCGAGCCGGAAGTAGCTGGGCTTGTCGCCGCGCTCCTTGAGGGCCGTCACGAAGCGGTCGGTGTTGGCGATGGGCGTGACGGTGTCGGCCACGCCGTGCAGCAGCAGCGCCGGCGGGCCGGGCGGGTCGCCGCGCTGGACGTGGTGGATCGGCGAAAGCTCGCGGGCCCGCGGCGCGGCCAGCTTTCCGCCGGGCCCGCCGAAACGGGCGAGGTCCCAGCCCTGCGGCGGGACGGTGTCGACGATCGGGTTGTAGAGGATCACCGCGTCGGGGCGCGAGGTGACGTTCAAGTCCTGCCCCTCGGCCTCGAGCCCCGGGATGTAGGCGGCGCAGGCGGCGAGATGTCCGCCCGCCGAGTCGCCCGCGATCGCGACGCGCTTCGGATCGACGCCGAGTTCGATGGCGTGGCTGCGCACCCAGCGCACGGCGGCCTTCGTGTCGGCGACGCAGTCGAAGACCGACACGCCCGGAAGGCTGGTCAAGCGGTATTCGATCGTGACCGCGACCATCCCGCGGGCGGCGAAGTGGCGGGCGTGGAGCTCGAAGAGCGTGGGCGTGCCGTGGACCCAACCGCCGCCGTGGACGAAGAGGATCGCGGGGCGCGGAGCGGGCTGCGTCGCAGGTTTTGTTGCAGGCTTTGTCGTCGAATCAGCGGCGCGGGCGGTGTCGGCGTCATAGACCCAGAGGCGGAGTTGGCGCTCGCCGACGGTGCGGTAGACGTGGGGCACGCCGACGGTCGCGGGGATCGCGTCGAGCATCGCCTTGGCGCGGGCGTTTGCAGGGTCGGCCGGCGATCCGGGGACTGGCGCGGCCGCGAGTGCGTCGCCGTCGCCTGCCGCGGCGAGCGCGAGTGCGAACAGAAGCGCAAGGGTCAGGAAAGGACTCGCATGGATCATCGTGAATCAACCTTGCCGGGACGTGTTGGCCGCCGGGCGCTCGTCCTCGAACTCGGGCGGGACCAATGTCATCACCGGAGCGGCCGAGCCGACGCGACGGGCCTCGAGGATATCGAGGCAAGTCTGCAGCGTCTTGCGCGCGTCGAACCCCAGCCGCCGCATGGGCAGCACGCTCGGCGCGGGGCAGGGGAAGTTGCTGTGGGCGATGATCGCCAGATCCTCCGCGCGGTGCACGCCCGCCTCGACCAGCCCGGCCGAGGCGCTCTCCACCAGGTTGTCGTCGAGGATCAGCAGGCTGGCGGGGCGCTGGGTGCGCGGGCCGTGCATGAGCTGCAGCACGGCGTTGCGCGGAGCCTCCGCGGGGACGTGGGGCGTGATCTGGATCCAGCGCTCGGGCATCGCGATCCGGCGGGCCCGGGCTGCCTGGCGCAGCACCGCGCCGCAGGCGATGTGCATCGAGGGCGTGAGGATCGCCGCGGCCGACTTCACGCCGCGCGAGGCCAATTCCTGCATCGCCCGCCGCACCCAGCCGTGCAGGTCGGGGAAGACGCAGGGGACGCCGGCGGGCCAGGGCTTGGAGACCACGGCGACGCGCGGGATCGGCGAGGTGAACGCGCCGTCGTCGACCAGCGGCGAGCCGGCGAGCTCGAAGGTGTTGATGATGACCAGCCCCGCGAGCCTCTGCCGGGCGATGTCGTGCAGCAGCTCGGCGTGGGCCTCGTCGTTCTCGCGGGGGTGGACGCGGTAGACGCGGAAGCGCGGGCCGCCCTCCGCGCCGAGCCGGTCGGCCTGGGCGACCAGGGCCTGGGCGAAGCGCGAGTGCTCCTCGGCGGCGACGGCGGGGAAGACCAGCGCGAACTTCCAGAGGTGAGGCGGGCGGTCGACGACGAACGTCCCCTGCCGGCCGCGGGTCTCGATGAACCCATCGCCCGCCATCTCGGCGATCGCCCGCTGCACCGTCACGCCGCTGACGCCGAACCGCTCGACCAGCTCCGCCTGCGTGGGGAGGCGATGGCCCGGCGGCCACGCGGCCGAGACGATCTGCCGGCGGATCTCCTCCGCCAAATGCGATTGCCGCCGGCGCGTCCGCCGCCTGGTCTGGAGCTTGGTCCGGAGCTCGGATGGTCCCGCCTCAAGCATGGGCCCTTGCCTTTGTTTCACGGCTTCACGGATTCACAATGCACTCACAACGTTTTACACTACATTGAAACCAATTTTCATCAGGGTAAACTATTTTTCGCTCCGCCGTGCCGGTTGAACCGCCCCCGGCCTGCCGGCCCCCTGCGTATCCGGGCCGGCGCCGAATTCCCCGGCACATCACGCGATCCCTCCCGCCCGCGCCCCCGGCTCCCTCGGCGAATCCTCCTTCGCAGAACTCTCCTTCGCAAAGGACCCGACATGACACGATCCCTCCGCACCGGCCTCTTCGCCATCACCTTCGCCCTCGCCGCCCTGCTCGCCTTCGCCGCTCCGCTCCGGGCTGAAGCAGCCGCTCAAGCAGTCGCCCAGGCTCCTGCGGAGGCGACCCCCGCCTCGGGCGTGACCTTCACGCCCACGCCCGCGGGCGTCGCCGTCGAAACTCCGCGCTACCGCGTGCGCGTCGAGAACGGCGTGGTCGTCGGCCTCCTCAACAAGCTCACTGGCGAGGAATACCTCAGCCGCTACCAGAACCTCGACACCTTCCTCGAGCGCCTCCCCTCGGGCCTGGGCACGCAGGCGGGCGACGCCAACTTCCAGGCTGCGGCGAAGCTCTACCGCTGGCCCTGGAACGAGCTCGCCGAGGACCAGTCGCTCGCCTGCTACCGCCGCCCCACTGCCAAGAGCAAGTTCGCCTTCAAGCAGGTCGACCCGCGCTCGGCGACGCTGACGTGGACGGGGCTCAACGACGGCAAGGCCGACGTGAATGACGAATCGTTCGAGCTCGCGCTGACGGTCAACGAGGCGACGGGCGACCTGCTCGCCACGCCCAGCGGGAAGTCGCCGCGGGCGGGCGTCTTCGCGGCGAACCTCACGATCGCGCCGACCTCGCCGATGATCGCCATCGAGGCGCCGATCTTTGACGGCATCCGCATCACCAGCGACATGCGGGCCAACACCTGGCTAAACAAGTGGCCCGAATACTGGGACTGGGGCTTCATCGCCCTCGACGGCGAGCAGGTCGGCGCGTTCGGCGTCTGGGCCCAGGACGCCGACATGCGATACAAGGACCTCTTCTACCGCGTGCGCAACAAGGGCATCGCCGTCTCGCTGAGCACGATGAACACGCCGCCCTTCGACAAGCTCACCGAGGCCAAGGGCGTGACGTGGCGCATCCAGGCCTTCGACAAGAGCTGGAGCCAGGCGGCTGCCCGCTTCCGCGACTGGCGGCTCAAGAACGTCAAGATCGCCCCGCGCCCCGAGTGGACCAGGCACGTCTCGTTCGTCAACAGCGGCGTCAACGCGGGCAAGATGTGGCTCGACGTCATGTCGGCCTACCTCGACGGCCAGCACCTCGAGCGCACCGTCACCTTCGGCCCGGTCATCCGCGCGGCAGCGTTCGACACCAAGCATTGGGACAACAGCTACTACCCGACGTTTCCCGAAGACATGAAGGCCTGGAAGGCCTCGGGCGCGAAGATGATGGCCTACCTCCAGCCCATGATCATGTGGAGCAAGCCCGACGAGAACGACGTCGAAGCCAACCGCATCGTCGCCCTCTCCGGCGAGGCCAACACCAAGAGCGTCTTCCAGAAGGAGCTCAAGCCGCTGCTCTACGTCGACCAGCATCACCTGGGCCACGCGGCGTGGCAGGCCTGGTTCCTCGCCTGCGTGAAGAACTTCATCACCGCCGGCGCCGACGGCGTCTACCACGACCAGTCCTACCCCTGCCCCGTCGACGCCCGCGGCCCCATCAACGGCATGACCAGCCCGCAGGGCATGGCCGACTATTTCTTGAAGGCCCAGACGCAGAGCCCCGACACGATCCACGGCACGGAGCACATGCAGGAGGCCAACAGCACCGGCACCTCGCTGGGCATCGGCTCGGGCGTCCTCTGGGGCACCGCGGGCGGGATGCGGTCCCAGCGCGTCCGCCATCCCTCGCCGGTCTCCAACGCCCTCGCGTATCCCAACGGCACGATCTTCGCCTTCCCGCACTACTCCGACTTCGGCACGCACGGCGAGGCGACCTACTTCCACTGGGGCATGGACCAGATGGAGGGCCGCGGCGACATCCCCGGCCTGGCGCTGCAGAACCCGTACCTCTACGGGGGCAAGTCCCAGCCCTACAACGTGTGGGTCAACGAGTACAAGCTCGACCGCCAGCGCTCGCTGACCTTCGTGAAGCTGGGCCTGCGCCCGGCCTATCCCGAGGATTGGGAGCCGCAGGTCAAGACCTACTACAAGGGCGCCCAAGGCGAGGATTTCCGCTATGAGCGGACGCCCTGGGGCAGCCAGTTCGTGCAGGTCGTCGACGGCAAGCGGACGTTCCAATACGGTCGGGCCCACGGCAGCACGCACGCCGCAACGGCGGGCGGCATCGCGGGCTGGGTCTTCTACAACCAGGACGGCCCGAGCGGGCTCAACCCCGAGCGCTACTACGTCATCGACCCCGAGGTGAAGCGCCCCGCGGCTTACTTCGGCCCGGCATGGACCATCGTCCCCGAGACGCCCATCGTCCCCTCCTTCTACGAAAGCGCGATCGAGGACTGCGGCGGGAACGACGCCTTCCTCTGGATGCGCGTCAAGCCCCTGCCCGAGGAGGGCAACATCATCTCGTACGACAAGATCGCGCTGAAGAGCGCCAAGCCGCCCGTCGCGGTCTACGTCAACGGCCAGCCGGCCAAGCCCGAGCCGCAGGGCTAATGGACCTGGATCATCCCGATCAGCGTGCCCCAGCCGGGGAACGTGGGCGACGTGGCCGCGATTCTTTCCGAGCCCGCGCCGGGGCTCGACGCCCTGAAGGCCGCGGCCTTCGCGCGGCTGGTCTCGAGCGTCAACCTCGACGTCTTCTCCTCGGCCTACGTCACCTCGTATCTCAAGGACGGGAAGGCCAAGCCGCCGGGCTCGGAAGTCGAGGTCCCCACGCTCACACTCGCCCTGGGCGCGATCCCCGGCGTGCGGGCCGCGCAGATCCACGTGCCGATCAAGGCCGCCGCCGCGGGCACGCTGAAGCTGCACGCCCTGGGCCCCAACGCCGCGATCGTGGGGCTGGCTGTCAACGGCGCCGCCGCGGACAAGCTCGCCCCCATCGCCTTCAAGGCCGGGGAGATCAAACTGATTTCGATCACGCTTCCTCCCGCCCCGCCGTCGGTGGGGTTCGAGTGGGTCGCGACGGAGCCGGCGAAGAAGTGAGGAGCGGGTCGCACGGACAGCCTCTTGCTCTGCATCGTTCCCCGTAAAATGCCGCCCGCCCGAATCCGCCCCCCGCTCCGCCGCGAAAGGACCACGCTGTGGCCGAATCCAAGACGTTCCGCTTCGGAGACGACAAGCTCGCCGTCTCCCTCACCCGCCACGACGACCACCTGACCATCCATCTCGAGGACCGCGCGGCCGGGAAGCGCTGGGGCAACGCGGAGTCCTCCGCCCCGGGCGCGACCAAGCTCCTCGCCCTTGAGATCCACAACAAGATGGAGGACCGCCTCGAACGGTTCGAGAAGTTCCGCGTCGACGCCGTGGAGGTCAGCGAGGCCGCGGCCCACGTCACCGTCTCCGACGGCTTCCGCCGGATCGCCGTGGGATTCCAGCTCCGCGTCGAGAAGGGCGAGTTGGCCATCCGCCTCCAGCCGGCCGAGGTCTACGAGCACCAGTCGCAGCTCTACCGCGTCTTCTTCGTCGACTTCCTCCCGGGGCTGATGAAGGCTGGGCCCGACGGCGAACTGCTCCTCCCGCTCAACACGGGCGTGATCTGCAAGCCCGCGAACAAGCCCAAGGCGGCCGACGCCTTCCTCATCTACGGCGAGCAATCCCGCTGGGAGCTGCTGCCCACGCTCCCGCTCGCGGCGGCGCAGACCCCCGCGGGCGGGCTGGTCGTCCTCGCCACGCGCAGCCCCGCCGAGGCGCAGTGCCGGGTCGCCACCGACGGCAAGGGCAGCGGGCACGTCGGCTTCGCGATGCACCTGCGCTCCACGTGGATCGACAAGGTCGAGTACGACATCCGCGAGTTCCGCTACGTGCCGATCGCGCCCAAGGCCGACCTCTCCGTCGCCGCGGGCAAGCGGCTCCGCCGGCACGTGATGGAGGACCACGGCAAGCCGACGCTGCGCCAGCGCGTCGCGGAGTCGCCCGAGCTGGCCTACACGCTCGACGCCTACATCATGAAGCTCTTCTACGGCATCCAGCGCCAGGGCATCATGATGTACGGCAACGACGACCGCGGCGACGTTCGCTTCCAGAACGTGATGACCTTCGCCGAGGCGGGCGCGAACCTCCAGCGCCTCCACGCGGCGGGCGTCGACAAGATCTACACCCAGAGCGTGGGCTGGAACCCGCGCGGGCACGACGGCGCCTGGCCCACGGCCTTCCCCATCGACGAGCGCCTTGGCGGCGAGGCCGGCTTCCGCGAACTGCTCGCCCTGGGCAAGCGCCTCGACTACCGGATGACCGTCCACGACAACCACAACAACATGTACGAGGCCTCGCCCGACTTCGACGCCGACGTCGTCCTGCACGACATCCACGGCCAGCCCGACGCCAAGGGCTTCTGGGGCGGAGGCACGACCTACATCACCTGGGTGCTGGCCGTGGGCGAGGAGAAGCTGCGCAAGCGCATGCAGCAGGTGAAGGCCATGGGCCTCACCGGCACCTACTACGTCGACGCCATGGGCAACCCGCTCTACCAGAACTACCACCCGCGCCACCGCGGCACCCGCTCCGACTACGCCCGCGGCATCAACCTCATCCTCCGCCTGGGCAAGGAGCTCTACGGCTCGGTCGGCACCGAGTGCGGCTTCCTCTACAACTCGCTCATCCCCGACGTGGTCAACACCCCCGGTGCCGAGTGGCACCTGCGAATGTGCAAGCCCGAGTGGCCCGTCACCGCGCTGGTCGACCGCCGCACGCCCGTCTGGCAGCTCGCGATGCACGGCCTGGTCGTCAACGAATCGCACGGCGACAGTTGGGGCTCGACCATGAGTTCCGTCCTCATGGGCGACCACCCGCGCACCGAATGGTCGGCCAGGCCGGGCGTCATGCCCGTGCTCGACGACCCCTACATCGCACGGATCAAGGCCGTATACGACATCGCCATCAAGCGATTCGGCAGGCACCAACTGCTGGAGATGACCGACTTCCGCCAGGTCGCGGAGAAGGTGCAGCAGACGACCTTCGAGGACGGGACGACGGTCGTCGCGGATTTCGCGAAGGAGGAGCTGAGCGTCAACGGGAAACCCGTCGAGCGCCCCGAAGCGCTGAAGTCGAAAAAGTAGACGCGAACGCCGCTCGCCGCTCCGGGCATCGCAAGGGTGGGCAACTTCAGTTACCCGCCCGGTCCACCCAGGCCGTCCATCACGCCTTCCGCACCACCTCAAGCCCGCGGACGATCGCCTCTTCGACCGGCGACAGCTTGCCGTCCTCGCGCTCGAGCTGCATCGGCTCCTTCAACGTCACGCAGACGTTGCAGATGAAGCGGACGTTCGTGCCCACATTGGCGGTGGTGGTGTGCGGCATGAAGGGGTGGAGCAGCGCCACGTCGCCCGCCCTGCCGACGACCTGCTTCACGTTGTGGTGCCCGTGCCGGTTGACGGCCTTGCAAAGCGCGCTCGGCCCGAGTCCGGCGGGCTCCGCGATCGCCAGCTCGCGGGCGGTCATGAGATGCCCGCCCGCGTCGTAGCCCGTGCCGCCGTCGCCCGGGCCCATGTCGGAGAAGAGGAAGATCGGCAGCAGTCCCTGGTCGGGCGAGGTGAGGCGGTGGTGGAACTGCTGGCCATCGACGTGCCAGCCCTTCTCGTTCGCGTACCACTCGCCCGAACTGAAGCCCGGCAAGATCACCGGCCACCAACCCAGCCCGGACGGACGGTTCCATCGCCCCTCGCCCAGCAGGTCGTCAAAGGCGGCGAGCACGCGCGGCGTGTAGCATGCCTCCGTCTCGGGGGAGACGATCGTCTCGGGCAGGTGGACGAACCCCTCCCGCCAAGTCGAGCGGTCGTCGCGGTCGACGTTCTTGACGGCCTTGAGGCGCGACCAGACCAAGTTGCGGACCGTGTCGGCGGCCTCGCGCGGGAAGGCGTCGCGGAGCATCACGACGCCCTCTTCCTTGAACTCCTCGACCTGCGCGGGGGTCAGCACCTTCAATGAATCGGAACCGGCCGAACTGTCGCTCGGGGTAGACATCGCTGGGTTGTCCTGTGGGGGGCAAAAATCGCCTGGGTGGGGGACAGCATTATAGACGATCATCGGCGCGGAAGGTCAAGCGCCTTTGCAACGCGGCCCCGCTGGTCCGGCGAGCAAACCCCTTTGCGCCAAATCGGTTTGTCGCCCAGGAATTGCACTTCTGTGGAGGCCTTGGGGGGCCTGTTTCCGGGCGCGTGGGCGTCGGGCTAGGAACCGCGGGGCAAAGCCTTGATTTCAGGTCAAAAACGAGGGTGTCCGTCGCGCAAACATGTTCCACGTGGAACATGTTTGCGCAGAGGTCGTTTGGAGGCCTCGGCGACGCGGTTTTGCCGCTTCTTTCTGCATGCTGCCCGTCCGCTATTGGCCCCCTCTTGCCCCGCCACCGGCCCGCCTCCAGCCCGCCTCCCATGCGCTCCCCGCCAGATTGCCCAGCCGCGCCAAACCCACCTCAACGAGGATTTGGATTGGGGACCGCTTCCGAGAGCGGAGCCGGGGCCGAGGGCGGGAGCCAGCGCTCGCGGATGTTCCGCACCATCGCGTGCCAGCGCACCTCCTGCGTCTTCTCGAGTGTGTCCGCGACGTCGCTCTCCACTCGGGCGAAGAGGTCCTCCAACTCCGGCTGAACGCGGAAGCGGATTCCCTGCAGGGCCTGCTGATGACGCGCGAGGATGCCGCGCACACGCCCCGCCTGCTCATCGTTGAGGCGGAGTTTGCGCTTCAACTCCCGGGTGATGCGATCGGGGGCCTCCTCGGGGTGGTGGATCGCGTATTGGATCCGATGCACGGCGATCGCGACGGTGGCGGCTGAACCGACCATGAGGCCGGCGACGAAGATCACCGCCGTGAGCAGCACGGTCAGCCAGCGCCGGCGAGGGGGAATCGGCGGCGGAAGCGCGGTCGCCGCGGGAGTGGACGGCGGCGTCGATGAAAGTGGTTCGGCCGGATTGGTCATGGCATTCCCATCGCAAAAGTGCTGAAGATCCCGTGCAACGGGTCGAGGCCATCAGTCAATGCCTGCCAGGCCAACGCCGTCACCGCGGCCGCCATCGCCATCGCCGCGACGGCGCTCCACTCCAACGTCGCCCGGTTCGCCCATGCTCCGAAGAGGATCGCCCCAGCGGCTCTCGTCGGCGCGATTTGGCCCTGCTCCGCGGCGATCGCCCGCAGCACGCCCGCTGTCACGTCGACGCGTGCGGCTGGTCTTCGCTGTGCCTGCGCGTCCAGCGCCCGGAGTCGCTCGACGGCGTCGTCCGCGCCCTCGCGGCGATTCGATACGTTCCTGTCGTTCTTCATCGTGGCTCCCTTTGCTGGGCGATATCCTTCGGCCGGCCCGCCCGCTCCACGTCACGCTTGGCCATCAACCGCTTGAGCTTGCCCCGGGCCCGGAAGGCCTGCACCTTCACCATCGTCGCGCTCCAGCCCGCGAGGCTCGCCGCTTCGGCGACGCTGCGCTCCTCTAGATAAAGCAGCGTGAGCACGAGTCGGTCCCGCGGCGGAAGGGCCTCGAGCAGGTCGTGCAATTCCTCCGCCGCCTCGCGCGCCTCGGCGCTTGCGCCGGACCCTGGCCCATCCCGGCGTTCGTCGGCCGAGCCATCCCAGTCGGCCAGCGCGACGGTCTTGCGGGCCTGGCCCCTCCGCCAGGCCCGGTAGCCGACGCGGGTCGCGATGCGTCCCAGCCAATGGGCGAACGGGGCCGACCCGCGGTACGAGCCCAACGAGAAATAGGCCTCGACGAAGATCTCCTGCACAAGTTCCTCAACGGCGGCGGGGCCGCGGGCGAAGCGGCGCATCCGAATTACTAGCGCGTCCTGATGCCGCGCGACGAGGCGGGCGTAGGCCCCGCCGTCGCCGCCCTGGGAGGCGAGCACGTCGGCTCGGTCGAGCGCGTCGGCGCTCGTGGCGCCGGCATCGCTTCCGGCAGTCGCATTGGCGTCGGTTCCCACGCCCCTACTTTCCGTCCACGCCGCGGTCGCGTCCAGCAGCGCCAACGCGCCGAGCCACCCCGCGCAGGCGGAGCGGCTCGGCAGTCCGAAGGCCGGGGCAAGCCCTATCGGCCCGGCAGTCATCACAAGGTCGGCCTTCACGGCGTCTCCGGCTTCTTCATCGCCTCGTCGATCATCCGGTCCATCGCCTTGTCCGACTCCGCCCGGAAGGCGTCGAGCGCCTTGCGCTGCTCGTCGGTGAGCAAGGGGCGGACCTCCGCGCGGATCGCGGCCGCGAGGACCGCGGCCTCCCCGATGCTCCTGCCCATCTCGCCCGCCGCGGCGCGGATCGCCCTCTCGTCGGTCTTGTCGGCGATGACCGCCTCGCGCAGCGCCCGCCCGCGCGTCGCCAGGTCCTTGGCCGCCGGGGCGATCTGGCCCTTGTGCGACTCGACGATCGCGCGGATCTTGGCCCGCTGCTCGTCGGTGACGTTCATGTCGCTCTTGAGGACCATCAGCCGGCCGACCTGCCCGACGATGAACCGGTGCAGCGGCCGGCCTTCCATCCCCTCCAGTCCGGCCCGCATCCGATGCGTTGCCCTGACCTCCCCCGCCGCCCACGCGCCCGAAACCAGCACCAGCCCGCCGATCGCCGCGGCTCCCGTCAGAATCCACTTGCGTGTCATGTCCTATCTCCTGTCGCGGGTCGCGTTCGGCCTTCGCCGCTCCGGCGACGATGGGCTTTGCGTCCGCGAGAGGAGAGTGTGATGGCGCGGCGGTGCGGTTACAGAGGGACGATGGATTTGTTAGCCGGAAGCGCAAGCGACGGGACGGGGGTTGATCAATCGACAGCCACGCCTGAGCTCCCATTTGGCGAAACAGCCGCGAAGGAAACGCGTCCACATGTGATCCGGCGCAAATCTTGCAATTCATCCTGGATGAGGATTGGAGCACCCCTGTCCCGTCGCTTGCGCTTCCGGCTAACAAGACGGGCTTCGGCCGCCCTCACACACCTTCCACCTTGCTCACCTTCACCGCCCGCGGCGTGCCGCGGATCTCCATCGCGCCCTTGCCCTCCGCGTTGTACGCCCACGGGCCACGGCCTTCGATGCGCGTGCCGAAGGCGCCGATCAGGTCGCCATCGGGCATGGCGGCCTCAATCTTCCCGCAGGCCCAGCGGCGGATCCAACCCGCGCGCCCGACGAAGGCCACGTCGGCCAGCCGCTCGGTCGCCACCTCGTCGGAGACGAAAGCGTAGTCGACATATTCGGGCGTCGAGACGCGCACACCGGTCTTCCCCACGCGTGTGATCTCCACTTTCCGCTCTCGCTCCTGCGCGAAGAGCACGGTGCGGTAGAGCGCGTCGGTGGTGTTGTAGATGCGGAAGAAGCTCTGCCGGTGCGGGGCCGCCTGCTCGGGCGTGCGGAACTTGGGCGTGAGCTCGCCCGTCTGCATGTCGAACCGATCGGGGTGCTGCACGAAGCAGAGCAGGTCGAGGTTGAACCGCCCCGTGGCGCGGATCGTCGAGCCGTCACGGACGATCTTGTCGGTCACGCTGTGGAGGTTGAAGCGGTGAGGCGTCGCGCCGAAGACGCGATCGAGGATCAAGAGATAGTCGGGCTTGACGAAGAGCAGCATCCGCGTGACCCAGGTCTTGGGCCCGACGGGGTTCTCGTCGCCCATGTAGAAATAGAGCGGCTTCTGCGGCGGGCCGTCGATCTCGGCGAAGGTGCGCACCTTGCCGTGCTGGAGCTTGAGGGTGACGGGGACTTCGCTGCGGGTGTAGTCGAGCGCGGGGGAGAAGAAGGTCTCGCCCAGGTAGCCGCGGCGGAGGTAGTCGGCGTCGGGGATCTCGACGAGGTTATGGGCGGAGGCGAGGGCGACGTCGGGCGTGTAGGTGCCGTAGTCCATCGCGAGGGGCGTGCCCTTGGCGTACCAGTTGAAGGCCGATTCGTCGCCTTCGTAGTGGTCCTTGGCAAAGCCGATCTTCTGGAAGAGGAAGGACTCGCGCGGGGAGTCGTGGTCGTGGCGCATGGCGACGCCGACCTCGTCCATTCGCTCGCTAACGCAGGCGGGGAGCGGGTAGAGCCCGCGGGCGGGATCGGGGATCACCGAGCCGATCGCCGTGATGAGCGGGTAGTGCTCCATGAGGCTGACCGTGGGCTCGAGGCGCTGGTAGGCGGCGATGAGCTGGTCGCGCAGCGGGTCGCCCTGGGCGAGTTCGCTCGCGTAGGCGAGGAGGTACTCGCCCCCGCCGGTGGGCAGGCCCGAGTTGCCGATCGCCGGCCAGGTGTGGACGCCCCAGCGCTTGTCGAGCGGGGCGAGGAAGCGCACAAGCCACGTCACGTAGCGGCGCATGCGGGGATCGTTGAAGTAGTCGATGCCCAGGCGGTTCTTCAGGATGCGGAAGGTGATGACGAAGTAGGAGAGCGTGTAGGCGGCGTAGTTGATCGACTCCTCCCAGGCGCCGGTCGGGCCGCAGTAGGCGTCGAGCTGGCGGTCGAGGTCGTCGAGACCGAAGCGCAGCCAGGCCTTGGAGTCGGGGTGGTCGGGGACGAGGGCTGCGAGGTGGACGAGGGCGGTGAGCGGATCGGACTGGAAGTTGGGTAGGCAGTTGGTCCAGACGAGCTTGTCGGGGCGGTGCTCGCCGGGGTAGGTGTAGAAGTCGCGGGTCGATTCGGGGTGGTCGGGGTGAAGCCAGGTGCGCTCGTGCGGCCAGCGGCCGGCGTCCATGATCCGCCGCGCGGCGAAGACGAAGTAGGAACCGAAGCGGCGGACCTCCGCGTCGGTCAGGGCCCGTTCCTTGCGCAGGAGCTCGTAGGCGATCATCAGCCCGCGCAGCCGACGGGTGAAGCCGATGACGTTCTTCGCGTAATCGCCCTGGTTCTTTCGGTGACCCTGGAACTGCCAGACCCAGCGCTCGAAGCGCTCGAAGAGCATGGCCTTGAGCGCGGCCAGGCGCTCGGACGTCGGCTCGAGGGCGGCGAAGAGCGGAAGAGAGACGGTGTTGTCGAGGGCCTTTGCGTCGTTCTCGGCCAGGAAGCGGCGCAACGGCGGAAGCGAGGCCGCGGCCGCGTGGGCGCGCTGACGGTAGTTCTCCCCCAGCACGCCGGGGGCCTCGGCGCAGGAGGCGTCGAGCACCACCTCGTCGGCCAAGTCGAGATGCTCGTCCAGGCGCAGCGCGTTGAGCTCAGCGTGAAGGCGGTTGAAGACGAAGCGGCGCTCGGGCGTGTAGCCCTTCTCCAACGGCGCGGCCAGCAGGGCCCAGCGGCGTTCGCCCCCACCCAGCGGGGCAGAGAGTTCAGCCCGCCCGCCGCGGACGTGCAGGTGCATGATGTTCTCGGCCGCGCGGGTCCAGCGCCCGGGGTCGATGGTCATCAGCCCGAGCATCGCCGCACCGCCTGCGCCCTCCTCCGCAGTGGAATAGAGGGCGAACCAGCCACGGTTGTTGGGCACGACGTACTCACCCAGCACCGGCGCCTGGATGCGCAGCAAGAGGTCGCGCGGGCGCGCGTCGCGCAGGGCTTCGTCGGTCGGCTGGCGGTCGCCCTCGAATTCGAAGTTGCCGTGCGAGAGGACACGGTCGAACGTGCCGGCGGGGTTGAAGGCGAGCGTGAGTTTCGCGTCCATTCCCAGAGCGATGGTTTCGTGCACATCGATGATCGGCTCATGCCGGCTGCAGCGCAGGCGGAGGAGATAGCGCTTGGCGTCGGTGAAGCGGTACTCAAGTTCGTATTCGACGAAGAGCGGACCGTCGTTGACGCGGGCGAGCGCGAAGGTGAGCAGCTCCGCGGAACAGGTGATCGAGCTATCCAACGGGCGGCCGGCGTAGCCCGCGAAGGGGCCGGTGATGCGGCCAGCTTCGACGCGCGGCCGCTGGATCTTCAGTTTTCGCCCTTCGACGCCGATCTCCACACCAGCCTCGGGCACGACGATGTCGTGCCGCGTCAACGAAACGCCTGGCGCGAGCGACGGCGCTGGCGCGAACTCCAGCGTGCGCTTCTGCCCGCGGGCCAGCCCGAGGCGGACAAGCACCTGCGCTCCCGCGTCGTCGGCGACGCCGGTGTATTGGAACGGCGCGGCGGCACCATCGACACGCAGCGAGAGCGGCGTGCCGGGGCGCAGGCCGGGAAGGGCCAGACGGACGTCCTGCTCGGTCCAGACGGCGTCGAGCGGGGAGGTGAGCGAGATCGTGTGCACGGGAAACTCCGGAGGGTGCGGGCGGGGCGTGTAAAGTATGGGCCGAATCAGACCACTCGCAAGGGGACCGGGTCGTGGGCAACCCATCGGCGGTGCGGCAATCAGTCCTCTTCGAAGCCCGGCAAGGGGGCTATCACACCTACCGAATCCCCGCGTTGGCCGTCGCCGGGCGCGGCACAATCATCGCGGTCTGCGAGGCGCGGCGACAAAGCTCGTCGGACATCGGCGCGATCGACCTGCTCGTCCGCCGCAGCGTCGACGTGGGCGAGACGTGGTCTGCCCCGAGCGTGCTGGTGGCGGGCGAGACGGGGGCGGCCCACAACGCCACGATGATCGTCGTGCCGGGGTCCGACGAAGTTCACCACTTGTATTGCCGCGACTACAAGCGGGCGTTCCACGCGATCAGCCGCGACGCCGGCGCGACGTTCGGGCCGGCGACGGAGATCACGCCGGTCTTCGAGCAGTACCGCCCCGAGTACGACTGGGTGATGATCGCCACCGGCCCGGGGCACGGGCTTCGCCTGCGTGGCGGGCGGCTGCTGGTCCCCGTCTGGCTCTCGGCGAGCCCCGATCAGAAGCCCACCGCGGCCTCGGTGATCTTCAGCGACGACGGCGGGCGAAGCTGGCGGCGCGGGCCGATCGTCGTGCGCGACGGCGACGGGGCCGGCGTGGGCAACCCGATGGAGCCGGTGCTCGTCGAGCTGCGCGACGGGCGGGTGATGATGAACATCCGCAACGCCTCGCCGGCGAAGAGGCGGGTGGTGACGGTCAGCCCCGACGGGGTGAACGGCTGGTCGCCGCTGCGCTTCGATGCGGGGCTGCATGAGCCGTTCTGCATGGGGAGCGTCTGCGGGATGCCCATCGACCACCACGGCGGGAAGGATGCGATCCTGTACGCCGGCCCGGACGACCTTTCCTCCGCCGACCATCCCGGGACCGCCAACGTCGGCGGCTGCGACCGCAAGGGGATGACGGTCAAGCTCAGCCGCGACGGCGGGTGGACCTGGCCCCACGCCCGCGTGCTCGAGCCCGACTGGAGCGGGTATTCCGACCTGGCGGTCGGGCCCGACGGCATGATCTACTGCCTCTACGAGAGCGGGTGCGTCGGCGGGTGGATGTGGGACGTGAAGTCGCTGGTGCTGGCGCGGTTTGACGAGGCGTGGTTGGCGCGGAGGCCGTGACGAGGTGGAATGCCGGCTCGGCGCTCCCACCCGCGGGCGGAAAGCCTTATATTAGTGGCGCGTGAAGGCCGGCGCCCGGGCCCGATCCCCCCTGAAGAGAGAAGCCAAACCATGTCGAGTCCCGTTCCGCATGACATGAGGTCATCCGAAAGCCTCAAATTCCCGAAGAATTGGAGCTCCAAACCCAGGGTCTGGGATCGCCTCATGTCGCATGTCGCCGCGCGGCGGGGCCTCGCCATCATGGCCGTCGTCGCCACCCTCGCGGGCTGCGGCGAGAGCAACTCGAACACCCCGGCCACCCCCGGCACCCCGGCTGCCCCAGCGGCTCCGAGCATGACGCCCGACGCCCCCAAGGTTCCCGCCGCCCCCGCCCAAGGCGACGCCGCGAAGGCCACCGACGGGACCAAGAAGGACGATGCCGACGCCAAGGGCGACACCATCAAGGTCGGGCACTACGCCTCGATGACCGGCTCGGAGGCGACCTTCGGGCAGACGACGGAAGACGGCGTGCGCCTCGCGCTGGAGGAGATCAACGCCGCGGGCGGCGTGCGCGGGAAGAAGCTCGAGGTCATCACCTACGACACGCAGAGCAACGCCCAGGGCGCGAGCTCCGCGGTCACCCGGCTCATCACACAGGACAAGGTCGTCGCCCTGCTCGGCGAGGTCGCCTCGACGCGCTCGATCGCCGGCGGGCAGGTCGCCCAGCAGCTGGGCATCCCGATGGTCAGCCCCTCGTCGACCAACCCAAAGGTGACGCAGATCGGCCCGATGATCTTCCGCGTCTGCTTCATCGACCCGTTCCAGGGGACGGTGATGGCGAAGTTCTCGAGCGAGAACCTGAAGCTGACCAAGGTCGCGGTGCTCTACGACAAGAGCCAGGCCTACTCCACGGGGCTCAACGACTTCTTCCAGCAGGCCTTCAAGAAGCTGGGCGGGACGATCACCACGGTGCAGACCTACAAGGGGGGCGACCCGGACTTCTCGGCGCAGCTCACGACCATCCGCGACAGCGGGGCCGAGGCGATCTACATCCCGGGCTACTACAACGAGATCGCCAGCATCGCCCTGCAGGCGCGGAAACTGGGGATCAAGTCGCCGCTGATGGGCGGGGACGGGTGGGAGTCGCCCAAGCTGATGGAGATCGCGGGCGAGTCGGTCGAGGGCTGCTACTACTCGAACCACTACGCCCCCGAGGACGAGCGCCCGGAGGTGAAGACCTTCGTCGAGAAGTACAAGGCCAAGCACAAGGGCGAGGTCCCCGGGGCGCTCTCGGCCTGCGGGTACGACGCGGCGAAGATCCTCGCCGACGCGATGGGGCGAGCGAAGTCGCTCTCGGGGAAGGACATCGCCGCGGCCCTGGCGGAGACCAAGGACTTCAAGGGTGTCTCGGGCAACATCACCATCGACGCCCAGCGCAACGCGAACAAGTCGGCGGTGGTGCTGCAGATCAAGGGCGGCAAGCCGATCTTCGTCGCCAGCGTCGACCCCCTCTAAACCCCGCCCCGCGCCGCCGCGCGGGCGAGCCCGCGAAGGCCGGCCGACCGGCAAACCGCGGAGCCCGCGCCCGACGTGACCAAACTGCTTCAGACGCTCATGGACGGGCTGTCGGTCGGTAGCCTCTACGCGCTCATCGCGCTGGGCTACACGATGGTCTATGGCGTGCTGCAGTTCATCAACTTCGCCCACGGCGACATCGTGATGATCGGCGCCTGGCTGTCGTTCTGGATCTGCGCCCGCCTGGGCTGGGCGGGGAACGACGCGCCCCCCTCCCTCGCCCGCGCGGCCGCCACCCTCCTCTTCGCCATGGTCGTCTGCGGCACGCTGGGCTTCCTCATCGAACGCCTCGCCTACCGCCCGCTCCGCTCCGCCCCGCGCCTGAACATCCTCATCACCGCGATCGGTATGTCTCTCCTCCTGGAGAACGTCGGGCAGCTCCCCATCGTCTTCGGCACGGAGAACCAGGGGATGCCCGGGCTCCTCCCCAAGGAGACGCTGCTCTCCGTCGCGGGCGTCAACATCACGCTCATCGACGTGCTCATCATCGGCTGCTCGATCGCGCTGATGGCGGGGCTGAACCACCTCGTCTACTCCACCCGCCTGGGCCTGGCGATGCGGGCGGCCTCGTTCGACACCAAGACCGCCTCGCTCATGGGCGTGAACATCAACCGCACGATCAGCCTCGCCTTCGTGATCGGGGCCATGCTCGCCGCCGCGGCGGGATTCCTCTACGCCGTGAAGTACACCAACCTCAACCAGCCGGCCTTCCCCACGTGGATCCTGCTCGGGCTCACCGCGTTCGTCGCCGCCGTGGTCGGGGGGATCGGCAACATCCGCGGGGCGATGATCGGCGGGGTGCTCATCGGGCTTCTCGAGAAGTTCGGGACGGCCTACGTCAGCAGCAGCTTCAAGGAGGTCTACGTCTTCTCGATCCTCATCCTCGTGCTGCTCTTCAAGCCCACGGGCATCCTGGGCAGCGCCCGCGTGGAGAAGGTCTGAGATGGAGCTCCTCGCCACCCGCGCCCGCGACTACCGCCCGCCCACTTGGCTGGCCATCCTCCGCGGATTGCTCGGGCCGACCATCGTGGTGCTCCTGGCCGTGGTCCTGCAGCGGTACAGCAAGAGCCTCTTCGCCGACGAATACCGCGTCTGGGACGACGTGCTGCTGAAGGTCGGCGTGAACGTCATCCTCGCCGTCTCGCTCAACATCGTGAACGGCTACACGGGGCAGTTCTCCATCGGCCACGCGGGCTTCATGGCGGTGGGCGGGTACACCGCGGCCTTCCTCTCGTACTACGGCTCGTTCGCTCTCTGGGGCGACACGATGCCGCATGGCGGCTTCCTCAGCTGCGTCAGCGAACCCGCGGAATTCGTCGGGCGCTTCGCCGACACGGGCGACGCCTGGTTCCTGTTGGTGCTGCTCGCCGCGGGGCTGGCGGCGGCTCTGGCGGGCGTGGTCGTCGGTCTGCCCTCGATCCGGCTGCGCGGCGACTACCTCGCCATCGTCACGCTCGGCTTCGGCGAGATCGTCCGCGTCCTGCTCGACTCCACCGAGGGCACGCTCTCGGCCGAGGAGATCCCCGAGCACTCCTGGGCCAGCAGAGCCCACTACCTCGGCGGGCCGATGGGCTTCTTCGGCCAGCCGTTCTACACCACGCACTTCTGGGTCTGGCTCTTCGCGGGCGTCACCATCCTCACCGCCTATCGCCTCAAGGCCTCCACCTTCGGGCGGGCCTTCCTGGCGATCCGCGAGAACGAGGTGGCGGCGCAGTCGATCGGCGTCTCGACCACGAGCTACAAGGTCTACGCCTTCGTCATCTCCGCCTTCTTCGCGGGCATCGCCGGGGCGCTCTACGCCCACCAGCTCGGCAACGCCCTGGCCCCCAGCGAGCTCTGCTACCAGAAGTCGTTCGACGTGATCATCATGGTCGTCATCGGCGGAATGGGCTCGATCACCGGGTCGATCCTCGGGGCGGTGCTGGTCACCGCGCTGCCCGAGTGGCTGCGCCAGCCGACGCACGTCTGGCACGTCGGGCTGGCGATGATCCTGGTCGCGCTGGCGTTCAGCCGGTTCCGCGTGAGCAGGACCGTCGTGCTGATGGCGCTGCTCACCGCGGCCCTGGAGCTGATGCGGTTCCTCTCGCTCCACTACGAAGTGAACCTCGAGCGGTACCGGATGATCCTCTACGCGCTCTCGCTGATCGCGTTCATGCTGCTGCGCCCGCAGGGGTTCTTCGGCGTCTACGAGGCGTGGGACGCCGTGCGCTTCTGGCGGCTGCGCCCGCGCGGCAAGACGGCGGCCGTGGGAGCGACGCCATGAACGCGAGCGAGGACCACATCGCGGCCGGCGCCCCTCTGCTCGACATCCGCGGGCTCTCGCTCGCGTTCGGCGGGCTCAAGGCGGTGAACGAGTTCTCCCTCGCGCTGCGCCCCAACGCCCTGCAGGGGCTCATCGGCCCCAACGGCGCGGGCAAGACCACCGTCTTCAACCTCATCACCGGCGTCTACCGCCCCGACGCGGGCTCGATCCTCCTGGCCGGCCGGCGGCTCAACGGGCTCAAGCCGCACCTGATCGCCGAGGCGGGGGTCGCGCGGACGTTCCAGAACATCCGGCTCTTCGGCGACCTCTCGGTCTTCGACAACGTCTGCGTCGCCTGCCACCTCCGCACGGGGCGCACGCCCGCGGCGATGACCCTCGCCGCCCCGCGCGAGGACGCGCCGCGCCACATCGCCTTCCGCGCGGCCCGCACCGGCGCCCACGCGCTGCTCCACATGGCCCTCACCGCGCACGACCTCGCCACCGTCCTGCTCCGCACGAGGCGGCACCTGGGCGAGGAGCGCGCAATCCGCGAGCGGGCCCTGCACCTGCTCTCTATGTTCCACCTCGACCACCGCAAGGACGAGCTCGCCCGCAACCTCCCCTACGGCGACCAGCGCCGGCTGGAGATCGCGCGGGCCTTGGCGACCAACCCGCGCGTGCTGCTGCTCGACGAGCCGGCCGCGGGGATGAACACGCAGGAGAAGCGCGACCTCGCGGGGCTGATCCGCCGGCTGCGCGACGAGTTCCGCCTCACACTGCTGCTGATCGACCACGACGTGGGGCTCATCATGGACATCTGCGAGCGCATCACCGTGCTCGACTACGGGCAGGTCATCGCCTGCGGCCAGCCGTCGGAGGTGCAGAACGACCCGAAGGTGATCGAGGCCTATCTCGGCGAGCCGATGCCGCACGCGGAGTGAACCATGCCCCTGCTCGAACTCCACAACGTCAAGGTTCGCTACGGCGCGATCGAGGCCCTGCACGGGATCGACCTCAATGTCGAGCAGGGGCAGATCGTCGCGCTGCTGGGCGCGAACGGCGCGGGCAAGTCGACCACGCTGCGCACCGTCTCGGGGCTGCTCCGCCCCGCGTCGGGCACGGTGCTCTTCGACGGCAAGCCGATCCAGGGGCTGCCCCCGCACAAGATCGTCGAGCTGGGCATCGCCCACGTGCCCGAGGGGCGCGGGATCTTCGCGAACTTCACCGTCGACGAGAACCTCGCGGTCGGCGCCTACACGCGCTCCGACAAGGCGGGCGTCGCCGCGGACCGCGAGCGCGTGCTGGAGATGTTCCCGCGCCTGCGCGAGCGGCTGCGACAAAACGCGGGCACGCTCTCGGGCGGCGAGCAGCAGATGCTCGCGATCGGGCGGGCCCTGCTCGCGCGCCCGCGGCTGCTGCTGCTCGACGAGCCTTCGCTCGGGCTCGCGCCGCAGATCGTCCGGCAGATCTTCGCGCTGATCCGCCGGATCAACGCCGATGGCACGACGATCCTGCTGGTCGAGCAGAACGTCCACATGGCCCTCGACGCCGCGAGCTACGGGTACGTGCTGGAGGTCGGCTCGATCGCGATGCACGACTTCCCCGCGACGCTCAAGACCAGCGACCAGGTGCGCAAGGCCTACCTGGGCGTGGCGTGACGCGGCTTTGCAGCAGGCCGAGTTGCGACAAACCGGTTTGCGCCAAATCGATTTGCCGCCCCCGGAATTCTTTTTTGGGGGTCGAATGGGCGGTCGCGGAAGGCTTGGAAGCGTCTTGGTGGACGACCGGTTTGGGGCCGCCCGGAAAAGCCTCGATATTCGCGCAGGAATGCGGATCGGCGCGGTGCGCAACGATGTTCCACGTGGAACATCGTTGCGCAAGGGTCGTTTGGAGGCTCCAAAGCACGGAAAGCATGTGCCGCTCCCCCACCTTAAATGTCCCGCCTCTGCCCCGCTTCCGCCCCGCCGCTGCGACGCTCCCCCACCCGCTCCCGGCCCGCGGGTCGCAGCCTCCACGGCGGAAAATCGCGTCCGCGACGAAGCCCATTCCGGGGGCGGGGCCGGGAGCCGGAGGCGATGGACAACCCCCGGCCTTCACGCGATGATGCCTCGCCCGACCGCTGAACCGCCCCTTGAGCGACCCACGCCCCGAGTGACCCCGCATGGATTTCCTGCACGTCCTGACCACGGCCTTCGACTTCATCCGCCACGTCAATGTGCACCTGGGCGAGTTGGCCCAGGACCCCACGTGGGGCCCGTGGATCTACGTCGTCCTCTTCACCATCCTTTTCTGCGAGACCGGGCTGGTGGTCACGCCCTTCCTCCCCGGCGACTCGCTGATCTTCGCGGTCGGCGCGCTGGCAGGCGACGCGAAGCTCGACCCGTTCCTCTCCACCGTCGTGCTCTTCTCGGGCGGCGTCATCGGCAACACCGTCAACTACCACATCGGGCATTACCTGGGGCCCAAGGTGCTCACCGGGCGCAACCGCTTCCTCAAGAAGGAGCACCTCGACCGCACGCACGCCTACTTCGAGAAATACGGGGCCAAGACGGTCATCCTCGCCCAGTTCGTCCCGATCGTGCGCACCTTCGCGCCGTTCGTCGCGGGCGTGGGGGCGATGACCTACTGGCGGTTCCTGGCCTTCAACGTGCTCGGGGCGACGCTCTGGGTGGGGATCTTCATGACCGCGGGCTTCTGCCTGGGCAGGCAGGAATTCGTGAAGAAGAACTTCGGCATCGTCGAGGTGGCGATCATCGCGATCTCGCTCACGCCGATGGTGGTGGAGTGGTGGCGGGTCCGGCGGCAACTGCGGCGGGAGGCCGCGGCCGGGCAGCCGCCCGCGCAGGCGTGATGACGCGCGGCGCGGTGGAGGAGAGGGCGCGGACAAGGCGCAGGGAGAGCACAGGGAAAAGGAGGTCTCCGTGAACATCCTGGTGACGGGCGGCGCGGGCTACATCGGCTCCCACGCGGTCAAGCGGCTGCTGGCGGGCGGGCACCGCGTGGTCGTGCTCGACAACTTCTTCCGCGGCCACCGCGAGGCCGTGCCCAAGCAGGCGGCCCTCGAGGAGCTCGACCTCCGCCAGACCGAGGCCATCGCCAACGCCCTGACGCACCACCGCATCGAGTGCGTGATGCACTTCGCCGCCCTGGCCTACGTCGGCGAGTCGGTCACCGAGCCGCTCGACTACTACGACAACAACACCTCCGGCACGGTCAGCCTGCTCAAGGCGATGGACCAGGCCCGCGTGCGGCGGATGATCTTCAGCTCCACCTGCGCGACCTACGGCCAGCCCGACCGCATGCCCATCACCGAGGAGACGGGGCAGCGCCCGATCAACCCCTACGGCTGGTCGAAGCTCTTCATCGAGCGCGTGCTGCTGGACTTCGCCCACGCCCGCCCCGACTTCGGCTTCGCCGCCCTGCGCTACTTCAACGTCGCGGGCTCGGCCTCCGACGGCTCGATCGGCGAGGACCACACGCCCGAGACGCACATCATCCCGGTGATGCTCAACGCCGCCCTGGGCAAGGTGCCGCAGGTCAACATCTTCGGGAGCGACTACCCCACGCCCGACGGCACCTGCATCCGCGACTACATCCACGTCGAGGACTTGGTCGACGCCCACGCGCTGGTGATGGAGAGCCTCAAGCCCGGCGACGCGCGGATCTACAACCTCGGGCTGGGCAAGGGGTGCAGCGTCAAGGAACTCGTCGAGGCGGCCAGGCGGGTGACGGGCGTGGACTTCAAGGTCGTCGTCGGCCCCCGCCGGGCAGGCGACCCGCCGCAGCTTTTCGCGAACGCCGACAAGATCCGGCGTGAGTTGAACTGGCAGCCGAAGCAGACGGACCTGGAGCGCACGGTCGAGACGGCGTGGCGGTGGTTCAAGAACAATCCGGATGGGTATGGGAAGGGGTGAGGCGGGGGGATCATTGTTGAGCATCGCGCCCAGCCTTTCTCCCTAACGGGTGCTCTTGCTTTGTTGAAGGGTTCGCCTCCCCTCATCAGGCGCAGCCTGATCCGAGACGGACACTGTGTGTCCGAAGACCGGGCGAGGCGGTACCCCGCCCGCGCGAATCGCCGGCCGCCATCAACCGTTTGGTTTCACGCGAGGCCTGCGCGAAGAGTTTTGTTTATGGGCGCGTCGTTCGCTCTCGACAGTGCCATCGACGCCGGCACGTCGCGCGGGCGGAGTACCGCCTCGCCCGTTCTTCGGGGACACAGTCCCCGTCTCTGATCAGAAAAAGCGTTTCAGCAGAGCGCCTTCGCGCCTCTCGTCACGGGTTCGCACGCTTCATCACGACCAGCGCGACCATCGTGATCATGCCCAGGACGAGCAGCACGAGGATCAGCCACGCGACGATCTTGGTGCCGGGGCCCTGCTTGGGGCGCCAGGTCTGGACGGGCGGCTCATCGGGCTCGTCGTCGTCCTCGAGGTCGTCGTCGAGGTCGTCGTCGATGTCGTCGATCGGGCCGATGGGGCCCAGCGTGCCTTCCGAAGCGGGGTCGGCGGAGAGGAAGTCATCCTCTTCGGGCTCGGGCTTGGATGGCGTGGGTTTTTCAACCATGGTGCGATCGTAGCATTCCGCGGCGCAGGCGCAAAAGCCCAGGCGCAGCCGTGCGTGGGTTTTCCGCGGCGCTACCGCCTGAACGTGTGGGCCCCCTTGAGCGGGTCAATCCACGCGCCGGGGTAGATGCGGTTGAAGGCCATCCCGACGGGGACCGCGGCGACGGCGGTGTAGAGGAGGCTGAGGAAGCGGCGGATGAATTCGTCGGCGACGTGCCAGTTGGGGATGGGCTCGCCGAGCGGGAAAGGCAGGCCGCGGAGGGTGAGCAGGAGCATGGCGACGAGGTGGATGACCGCGCCGACGCCGAAGGCGACGACCGCCATGGCGAGGGTGGACTCGCGGTAGACGAAGCCGCGGATCTGGATGATGGCGTAGGCGCCCACGAGGTAGGCCAGCGCGGTGGGGCCCAGGATGTTGCCCAGCGGCTGCCCGGGGTCCGAGGCCGGCCAGAAGCTCAGGAGGTCGGTCGCGGCCCCGAGGATCAGGAAGGCCCAGGCCACGGCCCGCGAGGGGGCCCAGAGCCCGACGTAGACGGCGAGGATCAGCGTGAGGCTGGGCGTGATCGGCCCGACGCCCGCGTCGATCGCCAAGAGCGAGCGCAGGCCCAGGTCGAGGGCGAGTGCGAGGTAGGCGAAGATGGCGAAGAAGAGCCATCGCATGGGCGGGTCCTGTCACGGCACGAGGCCAAAAGCGGCCAAGGCGAATCAGACGGTCAACGGTTCGGGGCCAGCGGGTTTCCCTGGGCGCGGACGGGCATGATGACGAAGACCTGCCCGAGGTGGACGAGCGATTCGATGGGCGAGAAGACGACGCGGCGGCGGAGGAGCGGGTCCTGGGGCAAGGGCTCGATGCGCGAGACGCGCCCGACGACGAAGGCGCGGGCCTCGGGCGGGAGGAGCTTGTCGTCGAGGTGGGCGAGGTCGCCGGGCTTGACCTTGTCGGCGTCGACGGACTCGGCCCAGAATTCCTGCCCGTTGGGGGAGACGGTCGCGCGGGCGACCACGCCGGGGCCGGCGGGGCCGGCGACGGGCGGGACGATGCGCACGCCGACGACGGAGCCGGGGGTGTTGACGAGGCGGACGGTGGCGCTCATGGGGCCGACCTGGGCGAGGGTGCCCACGAGGTTCATGTCGCTGACGACGACCATGCCGGGCTCGAGGCCGTCGCGCGAGCCGCGGTTGAGCTCCAGGGCGGGAGCGCCGCCGGGGGGCCAGGCGGTGACGCTGGCGGGGATGAACTTGATGCCCGCGAGCTCGGGGTTGCGGCTCATGCGGGTGAGCTGGTCGATGGCCTGGCGGGCCTCGAAGACCTCCTGCTCGAGCCGGCGGCTGTACTGAAGGAGCTTGTCGCGGTCTCGGCGGACCTGGGCGGCGTCCTCGTGGGCGGCATCGAGGGGTGGGCGGCGGACGCGGTCGCCGATGCGCTTGAGGACGTCGGAGGGCGGGGCGAGGAAGAGGATGAGCGTGTGGGCGGGGCCGGCGGCGAGGGGGAAGGCGAGGCGGCTGGGCAGGAACGACGAGACCAGGAGGAGGCCCGCCAGGAGGATCAGGACGCGTTTCTGGTTGATCAGGCGGAGCATCGTGGCTTGGCCGGCGTGGGTGGGGCTCGCGCGCGGCGAAGGGCGATCGGTCCGGGGCGTGGGGCGCCCCGACCTGCGCCCCGGGCCGCTCTCTCACGAACCGTTGTTGTCGCTCTCCATCGTGTGCTTCCACTCCTCCAAGTGCTCGAGATAGATCGCCGTGCCGCGGGCGACGCAGGTCAGCGGATCCTCCGCCTGGCGGACGTCGAGCCCGGTGGCGTCGGCGATCACCTTGTCGATGCCGCGGAGCAGGGCCCCGCCCCCGGCGAGGGTGATGCCGTTGTCAACCAAGTCGGCGGCGAGCTCGGGCTCGGCCCGCTCGAGGGTCCGCGTGACGGTCTCGGTGATGGCGCTCAGCGGCTCCTGCAGGGCGGAGCGGATCTCCTCGCTGGTGACGAGGGTCTTGCGGGGCAGGCCCGAGATCATGTCGCGCCCGCGGACCTCCATGGTCTGCTCCTCGCCGACGGGGGCCGCGCTTCCGATCTCGATCTTGATGCGCTCGGCGGTCTGCTCGCCGATCATCAGGTTGTAGGCCTTCTTCATGTGGTTGATGATCGCCTCGTCGAAGTCGTCGCCGGCGGTGCGGACGCTCTCGCACTGGGCGATGTCGGCCAGGCTCAGGATCGCCACCTCGGTGGTGCCGCCCCCGATGTCGACGATCATCGAGGCGGTGGCCTCGTTGACGGGCAAGTTGGCGCCGATGGCGGCGGCCATGGGCTCCTCGACGAGGAAGACGCGGCGGGCGCCGGCGTGCTCGGCGGAGTCGATGACGGCCCGCTTCTCCACCGCGGTGATGCCGCTGGGGACGGCAATGACCACACGCGGGTGCAGGAAGGTGTGCCGCCCCTGGACCTTGCCGATGAAGTATTTCAGGAGCGCCTCGGTGATCTCGAAGTCGCTGATCACGCCGTCCTTGAGCGGGCGGATCGCGGAGATCGAGCCGGGGGTCTTGCCCAACATCTCCTTGGCGGCCCAGCCCACGGCGTAGGAGCCGTCGGGCATGCGGAGCACCTTGTTGGTGCCCTTGCGCACGGCGACCACGCTGGGCTCGTTGAGGACGATGCCCTCGCCCCGGACGCAGACCAGGGTGTTGCAGGTGCCCAGGTCGATGCCCATGTCGACGCTGAACCAACTGAGGATATTTTCAACCAGATTCAAGATCGAACCGCCCTGCTCGAACCCGCCCGGGCGCTGGCCGGGAGCGGATAAGGGTGACAACCGCGTGACATTCGATGCGTCGGACGCCGCGATCGGGATTGGCCGGGAGCCGCACGGGCTGCGGTGGGTCGGACACCGCCTCGCGGGCGTGATGGTAACCGAAACAGACGAGCCCCGCGCATCGTGCCGGGCTGGATGGGGGAAAAGGTTTGCGGGGGGCTGAAGGACTGGTCTTTCAGGGCCCGGACACCCCCGGAGTCATCCCCGGCATCACCCATGCATCCCACGAAATCATCGGCGCTCCGGCCGATAACCCGTGAAAACCCGTCGATGAGGCGGATTTCGCGGGGCTGTTTCGGGGGAAGGCTTCAGCGGGATTGCGACGACCGCGGCAGCTCGAGCGGGTTGTTCGACTTGGTCAGTTGGTACGAGCGGTACCAGACCGAGCCGACGCCCAGCGCCAGGACCAGCGCGGCGATGATCATGAGCACCGTGTAGACGTTGCTGCGGGGCGCGACCCTCGCGGATCCGAACGTGCCGTCCTGCGTCATGCCATGGCTCCGGTTCGAGCCGGGGGAGGCCCGGCGGCGGCTCGGGAGGCCGACCCTTGCGGCCGGCGTCCCTCATCGCCCGAAAGATCGGTTCAGTACCCGCCGCCGGTGAGGACCGCGTCGCCCTTGTTGATGACGCCCTGCGAGAGCGAGAGCCGCCCCGCCGCCGACTTGGTGTCGACGTTGGTGATGACCATCGTGCCCAGGAACTGGCCGGCGTGGTGGACGTAGAACTTCATGTTCGGGGCGACGCCGTCGGTGCTGCCGACGTTGATCTGCACGAAGGTGGTGTCGTCGACCTTCTGGACCTTGGTGACTTGGCCGCGGATCGCGGTCGAGGGCTCGTAGGGCGTGCCGCTCTCGGCGGCGACGTCGGTGCCGGTGATGCTCACGCGGGTTTCGTTCGGCACGCGGGCCCAGAGCGACTCGAGCTTGGCGTTCTTCTCCTCGAGGACCGTGATCGACTCCTGGTTGCGGGCGAGCTGGCGCTTGGCGGCATCGACGTCGCTCTGCAGGCGGTCGTTCAGGGCCGACTTCTGGGCCCGGTCCTCCTGGACCTGGAGCAGTTCGTCGCGGCGCTGGCCCAGCTCCGCCTGGAGGCTCTTGGTGATCTCGGCGTGGGCCTGCTCGGCGATCGCCAAGCGGGCGAGGTCGGCCGTCGCCTGGGCGCTCTTGGAGCGCTCCTGGGTCAACGCGGCGTTGGCGTCGTTGAGCGAGCTCGACTGGGCGGCGATGTCGTCCTCGAGCTTCTGCTTGAGGGCGGCGTGCTGCCCGAAGAACTTCGATTCGTTGGCCTTGGCGGCCGAGAGCTGCGCCTGCGTGTTGGCGAGCGACGCCTTGAGCGAGCTCACCTCGCCCTTGGTCTGGTCAAGGCTGTCCTTGAAGTCCTCGGTCCGGGCCACGAAGGGCACGACCAGCGCCACCAGCGCGACCGCCAGAATGGCCACGAGCACCACAAAGATTTTGGTCACGACGCTCAAGGCGACCTCCCTTGCTGGGCCTGAACAGGCTTGCACCTCCGCTGCGGACCCGCGGGGCGGAGGCACTGGTGAACGGTGCTAGATCCTGTACTTATGTAGCCCGACGCACAATAGTTGTCAACTCACTTGTGCCGGGGCGATCGGGGTTCTTTTGCCCCGTGGTCGCCCCTGCAAAAGCTTGTCTGAAATGCCCAACCCCCCGGAACCCTGCAATCCAAGCGTTATTGTCGATTCGGTGGATGTTGGCCGCATCGCGGCGAATCAATTGTCCCCAAGCCGATCTTTGTTTTTTGGCGGCGTGTGATTGACGCTCCAAACGCCTCACTTGAGCGCCGCGGCAGTGCGGGAGGTGGTGACGGGCGTCTGCAGCGCGGCCGCGGCGGCGGCGAGGCGGACCTGCTCGGAGGGGTCGTCGAGGAACCGGGCGATCGCGGCCCGGGCGTCGGCGTCCTTGAACAACCCCAGCGTCATCGCCGCCTGGGCCCGCACGGTCTCGGCAGAGGACTCGGAGCCGATCCGCAGCACCAGCGGCAGGCCGTCGCCCTCGCCCAGGCGGGCGAGCCCTTCGGCGGCGGCGAGCTGCAGCTCGGGCGGGTTCTGCTGCGAGAGGATGTCGAACATCGGGCGGCTCATCCGCTTGTCGCCCGCGCGGCCCAGCATCTGCACCGCCGTGACGCGCACCTCGTCGAGCGAGGAGTAGAGTCCGGCGCGCAGGGCCGAGAGCGACTCGTCGTCGCCCAAGCGGACCACGGCCTCGGCGACCTGGATGCGGACGATGGCCGACGTCGCGGGATTGGTCTTGTAGAGCGGGACGCGGGCGGTGTCCTTGAGCATCGGGATCGCGGAGCGGTCGCCCAGGAGGCCCAGCAGCATGGCGGCGTTGCCCCGGGTCGAGGGGTCCTGCCCGGTGAGCATGGCCGCGAGGGGCGAGATGTCGACCTCCTGCCCGCAGGCGCGGAGGGCGAAGAGCCCCGCGGCGCGGACGGAGTCGGACTTGTCGTCGAGGAGCTTGCGGCAGGCGGGGGCGAGGCTCTTGAGCTTCAGCCGCCCGATCTGGGCCGCGGCGGCGAAGCGCACCGCGGGGTGCGGGTCCTCCAGCCCGAGTTGGGCCAGGGGGACGACGCGGTCGGTGAGGGCGCCGGCGGCCTCGATGGAGTTGGCACGGAGGAAGGCGTCGGCGCTGCGCGAGGAGGTGAGGATCTGCTGGACCGCGCGGTCGCGCAGGGTCGCGCCGGCCGCGCTTGCGGCGGCTGGCTTCGCCGCGGGCTGGGTCGCGGGCGCGTCGGCGGCGAAGGCCTCGGAGCCCCCGGAAACGAGCGTGAGCGCCATCGCCCCCGCGGCGAGCGTGAGGAGGCGACGGGCGGCGTGCGATGAGGCGGCGTGATGGTTCATGCGTGGACTCCGGGATTCGTTCTCATCTTAGGCGTGCGGAAGAAGCCGCTCACGATCCACAGCGCGGTGAGGCCCATCAGCATGTGGATCGGCGTGTAGCCCAGCAGGCCGAAGAGCGTGCCGTGCGGGTCGAGGCGGACGGGGGCGACGAGCGTGTCGTCGAAGCATTTCTGCCGCCCGAAGGGGTCGGTGACGATCGGGCCGATGCGGCCGGCGGAGTCGATGAACCCGCTGACGCCGGTGTTGACGCTGCGGACCATGGGCACGCGCGTCTCGATGCAGCGGATCGCCGCCGACTGGAACTCCTGCTCGGCCTGGTGGCTCGCGCCGAGCCAGCCGACCAGCCAGCCCACGGGCAGGCCGTACCACGCGTGCATCCACGGCTCGTCGTACTCGAAGAAGAACCAGCCGTCGTTGGTGAGGTTGGCGAGCAGGTCGGCATGTTTCCGCCCGTTGGGCCCATAGATCATCGCCCGCACGGTGTCGGGGTAGACGTCCTCAAAACAGATCGGCGTTCCGATGCGGACTTCTGCGGGGATTCCCGCGGGGGCGGTGCTGGCCGCGGCGATCGCGGGCAAGCCGGGCTGGGTGGAGGCGAGTCCCCCACCGCTTCCGGGGGCCGGTTGCGCCCGTCTGATCGGGGCCTCGAAGACGGTGAACCGCGTCCCGCGGCTGAGCGTGTAGTCGAAGTCGTACGGGCTGATGTAGTGGAAGAAGAAGTCCTGCAGCCAAGGCAATTCGCGCACCCAGGGGATGTACTCGCCGAAGGGGACGAGGTGCATCTTGTCGTAGCGCAGGGAGGATTGCGACCCGTCGGGGCGGTAGAGGTAGGCCGAGTTGAACCGCCGCGTGGGAACCTCGAACTGCTTGCCGTCGGGGCCGGTGATCACGCGCCAGTCGAAGTAGGCGTCGGCCCCGGCGACGATGGAGATGCCGATCTCGCGGGCGAGCTCGCCGAGCTGCTGGTGGACGATCTCGTTGCCGCGGGCGCCGGTCTGGGCGGTGGTGTAGTAGGCGATGGCCTCGGGGTTCAGGGCCGCGGGGGCGACGCTCTCGGGCCAAACGATCAGGTCGGGCCTGGGGCTGCTCGCGGCGGCGGCGCGCGTCAGCTCCTGCAGGCGGCGCCAGTCGCGGGCCTGCGACTCGGGCGTGGGGTAGTTGCGGTTGCTCTGCGGGACGTTGGTCTGCACGAGGGCGACGTTGATGGTCGGGGCCGCTGAGAGGTCTCGGTCGAGGCAGCGCTGGCCGTAGATCATCGCCCCGATCATCGCGAGGGCCCAGAGCAGCGCCGCCGCGAGGACGGTCCGGCGCGGGCGCGATCGCCCGGTGAGTTCGTCGCGGCGGACCCAGCGGCGGGTGAGCAGGTCGGCGACCAGGCCGTTGGTCATCGCGACCAGGAAGCTCACGCCGTACTGGCTGAAGAGGTCGGCGACCTGGACGAGCTTGCCCGACGCGCCCAAAGCGCGTGGGAGGCCCGGGCCGGGCATCGGCATCTGCGTGTGGGCGAGGGCGAACCAGGCGAACCCCCCTTCCAGCCACTCGCAGCGCATGAGTTCGAGGCTGACCCAGACCATGGGCACAGCCACGACCATGCCGCTGGAGAACCGGCGGGAAAGGAACCGGATCGCGAGGGCGAAGAGGGGCAGGTAGATCGCCATGTAGGCGGAGAGGCCGATGGTCCCGCCGACGGTGACGGGATACATCCAACGGATCATGACCAGCCACCAGGTGACGTTGACGAGGTAAGTGGTCCAGAGGAGCCGCCACACACCTTGGGAGCGGAGCGAGAGGAGCAGGACGGGGACGAGGGCGACGTGGGCGAGGAGGCCCAGGCCGGGGCGCGGGAAAGCCAGCGCGAGGAGGATCGCGGTGAGGCCCGCCAAGGCGAAGTGGCGGGCAAGCGGTGCGACGCCGGCGCGTGCCGGCGAAGCGTCGAGTCGCGGAGCGGTCAGGATCATGGGGAGAGGATAGCGGTTGAAGGCATTCAAGCCCACGGATCACGACGGTACGCCGTCGTGTTCCGTGGGGTTTGCTCGTGTTTGGGCGTCAGACCCCACTGATCCCGACGGGGTACCGTCGGGATCAGTGGGCTTGTGCTCGTTCGTCTGATGTTCCGAGGATTCATGCGAGATCAATGACCACGGAAGGGACCACGGAAAGAAAACCCGCCGTCGAGCGCCCTTGGCGGGGCTCAGGCGGCGGGAGGGGTGGGGTGAACCGGGTTGGGCGGCGCACACATTCGTCGTCGGCCATCGCGGACCGGTCAGATCGCGCGGGGATGGGCGCGGTCGTAGGTCGTGCGCAGGCGCATCGTGGTCAGGTGCGTGTAGATCTGCGTGGTCGAGAGCGACTGGTGGCCCAGCAGCTCCTGCACGCTGCGGAGGTCGGCTCCGTTGTCGAGCAGGTGCGTCGCGAAGCTGTGGCGGAGCGTGTGGGGGCTGATGGTCGAGTCGAGCCCCGCCTGGCCGAGGTACTTGTCGAGCTTGCGGCGGACCGAGCGGCTCGACAGCCGCCCGCCGTTCTTGTTGATGAAGAGCGAGACCGCGGCCTCGTTCATCGCGCGGGCGCGGACGGCCTCGAACTGCGGGTCGGGCTCGAGCAGCGTGAGGTAGTGGCGGATCGCCGCGAGGGCGTGCGAGCCCAGGGGGACGATGCGCTCCTTCTTGCCCTTGCCGCGGACGTGGATGGTCTGCTCGGACATGTGGAGGTCGTTGCGGTTGAGGTCGACCAGCTCGCTGACGCGGACGCCGGTGGAGTAGAGCGTCTCGAGGATCGCGCGGTCGCGGGCGCCCAGGGTGCCGCGGTTGTCGGGCATCGACAGGAGCTTGTCGACCTGCTCGACGCTCATCGCCTTGGGGAGGCGCTTGGCCTGCTTGGGCGTGCGGATGAGCAGCATGGGGTTGGCGGCGACGAGGCCACGGCGGAACATCCACTTGTAGAAGGAGCGCAGCGTGGCGATCTTCCGCGCGGTGGTTGCGGGGCTGTAGTCGTGGGAGTCGAGGTGGGCGAGGTAGCCGCGGATCACGATGGGGTCGGCGGCGAGGATGCGCAGCTCGACGGGCCCGGGCGTGAAGTCAGCGACCAGCGCGGGGGCGGCGAACTCGGCCGACGGGGCGGCTTGGCCCTCAACGTTGCCCTCGACGTGTCCCTCAGCCTGACCCTCGACGGGCGCGGTGTGGGCGATCACCCGGTCCGGGCCGATCGTCGCGACGGTGTCGGCGGGCGCTGCCAACTCGGCGGCGCTGCCGGCCCCGGCGGCGGCGCCGAAGTACTGCGCGTACTGGCGCAGGTCGGCGCCGTAGCACCGCGCGGTGTACTGGCTGAAGTGCCGCTCGAATCGCAGGTAGTTGACGAACTGCTCAAGCAGCGGGAGCGTGGGGGCGGTGTCCGACATAGGTTTCCTTACCTTCCGAATAGGCCCGCCCGAGGGCGGCGGAGCCGGGGGTGAATCAAGCCTTGAGGCGGTCGAGGAGCTCCTGCTCCATGCCTCTTCCCATTTGGTGGCTGAGCAATGCGGCGTCGAACCAGCCGATCCCGCTGGCGGGGTCCCGGGCCATGTCGGCCAGGCTCTTCATCAGGCGCAGCTCATCGCCCGCGGTGTAGCGGAAGGTGAACTGCTTGCCGTTCTTGACCAGGGTGACCTCGCGCACGAGATCGCCCCGGGGGGGCGCGGCCTGCGGGCCGGTGCCTTCCGGTGGCTGTGATGGATTTGATTTCGGCGCGGGCATGAAACGCTCCGTGCTCCCGATCGTCGGGGAGCCGGGCGTTCCGGGTCCCTAACGGGCGGGGGGTGTGGGCGGGGGCGGGGCGAGACGTTGTGTCTCCGCCCGCAGAAGCCGCCAGCTCATCACGTACGTGACGAACTCGCTGTACAGGTCTGTGCTGATCCGATAGAGGCGCCACTCGTCGTCCTGGGCTTTGTCGAACGGGTTGTCGAGCCACTGATCGTCCCGACGGCTCGAGCCTCCGCGGTCGAAGGCGTAGCGTTGGACCTTGTGGCGGACAGCGGAGTCGGCTGAATCGAGATACGCGCTGACGGCGCTGACGGGCTGTCGGGTCCGGGGCTGGCCCGGGCCGGGGTTGTCGGTCGCGGCGCGGGTCAGCTTGCGGACGTCGATGCTCGCACCGGGATCGACGCGCGGGTTCTGGTAGAGCTCGAGCGTCATCCCGATCTTGGGTGGGTCGTACGGGTCGTAGGCGGTGATGCTCCCCACCACCAGCCCCTCGGCGTGAAGCGTGTCCATGAGGAGCAACGCGTCGGACGGGGTGCTGATGCGCGAGAGCTGCAGCGCCTCCATGGCCGCGAGCGTCCGGTTGACCGGCAACACGTCGAGATTGGCGGCGTTGGTCAGGTGCCGGGCCAAGTGGTCCGACATCTTCAGCACGTCGATCTGGACGGTCCCGGCCTCGTTTCGCAACGGGGCGATGGCCCATACGCGGCGCGCTGGATAGGGCGCGACGAGAGGATCAGCACCGGGTTTGGGCTGATCCTTGCACGACGCCAAAAACAGCAGCGCCACCACTAGGGTCGGCAAGACCTGTTTACTTGTCATGGCATCCTGCCGGTTCGTTTGGGGTCGTCGAGCTCCGCTCGACGGCAAGGGACGTCCGTGGCCGGTCGGCCACGGGTGAGGGACTTGAGAAGGCTCAGTCGGTGTGCGCCAGCGCGGCCGGCTCCTTCATCTCCGCGGCGGCGGCGGGCTCGCCAGCGGGTTCGGCGGCGGGGGCGACGGCGGCCGGGGCCGCAGGAGCAGCGGGAGCCGCCGGAGCCGCCGGAGCGGGTGTGGCGACCGGCGCGGGACGGGCGGCGATCGGAGTGGTCGACACGGTTGCGGCGGAGGCGACGCCTTCGCGCTTGCCCACCGCCAGCGGACGGTCGGGGCGGATGCCCCAGACGTTCTCCGTGCCATCTTTCCCGCGGTTCGACGTGAAGTAGATCGTGCCGTCCTTCGACCAGATCGGCTGGAGGTTGGCGTACGGGCTGTGCGTCAGGTTCGCGCGCGCCGTGCCGTCGGCGCCGAC
>JAPLMQ010000129.1 GCA_026386955.1 Planctomycetota bacterium | reverse complement strand
TACCACAAGCTGATCTACAACCCGCAGGTCTGCGAGGAGGTCGCGCAGCTCACCGGGGCCGAGGAGCTCCGCGTGTGGCACGACCAGATCCAGTACAAGCCGGCCGAGAAGGGCGGCGTGAACATGTGGCACCAGGACAGCCCGCTCTGGCCCTCGATCAAGCCCAAGACCTCGCAGGTCTCGGCCTGGATCGCGCTCGACGACATCGACGAATCCAACGGCTGCATGAGCATGGTCCCCGGCTCGCACCTCTGGGGGAACCAGATCCAGTTCCTCTGGACCATCAAGGAATACACGGGCATGCCCGCGGAATTCCAGGGGCACAAGCTCCAGCCCCGGCTCTGCCCCGTGAGGAAGGGCGAGGTCCACTTCCACCACGCCCTGACTTGGCACGGCTCGCACGCCAACCTCTCCAACCGCCCCCGCCGGGCGATCGCGATCCACTACATGACGCAGGAGACGGTGCTCGACAACTCCGGCGCGCACCCGATGAAGGATTTCGCCCACCACCTATCCGACGGCCAGAAGATGGAAGGCGAGCATTTCCCGCTGACGTGGTCCCGCGCGACGGCGGGCGCGGTGCGGTGAGGAGTTGAATGGTATCGTCGGACTCGCGACGTCTGGTGCCACAAGGCACCGGACTCGTGACATGTGCCCGTTTACCGAGGGCTCCGAGGCCCCAGGCCCCGTCGCGTGACCACAGAAACCCCGCGGCTCAAGACGTCCCATCGCTTCCGACAACTGCGGTGTCCACTTCCTCTCCAGACACATGTCACGAGTACGATGACATGTGGCACCCGGAAAAACGCCGCTTCGGCGCTTGTCACACCCGCTTCACCCCCCTCTCGGAACCCCTCCCATGTCAGACTGGCTCGCGTCGATCGAGGCCAACGCCCAAGCCGCCGGCTACCCGCACCGCACCTGGGAGGCCGGTGACGGACGGCTGCTGTTGACCCCCCACGGCGGACGGCTGATCGGCTGCGAGATCCCCGGCATCGAGGGCAACCTCTTCTGGCACAACCCCAACCTCGAGGACCCCGACAAGGCGGCCTCGGGCTTCCGTGCCGGCGGCGCGGGCATCGGCGGCGACCGGCTCTGGCTCGGGCCTGAGATCGGGCTCCACTGGCCCGACCTGAAGAAGGCCCGCAAGTCGCCTTGGGATGACTACTTCGTCCCCGCCTCGGTCGACCCGGGCGAATACAAGGTCATGCACGACCAGCCCGGCCACCTACGGCTGGCCGTGGAGATGAAGGTGAAGGACCACCGCCTCAAGCTCGATGCGCACGTCGGCATCACCCGCCAGTTCGATGCCATCGCCCGCCCCGACGGGTTGCCGCGCGGGCTCAAGTGCGTCAGCTTCGCCATCGAGAACCACATCAAGATCCTCGACGCGAAGCCGGGCATCGGCGTGGGCACATGGGACATCCTGCAGATCCCCGCGGGGGGCACGCTGGTCTGCCCGACCACCGTCAAGGTCCCGCGCCCGCGCATCTACTACGGGAAGTTCACCCCCACGCACTTCACCATCAAGTCCGACGCGGTGCGCTTCAAGATCGACGGCAAGAAGCAGCTCAAGTTCGGCCTCGACGCCGTGCGCACCACCGGCCGCATGGGCTACCTCCGCAAGGTCGGCAAGGTCACGACGCTGATCTTCCGCGCCTTCGCCCCGCTGCCCGGGCAGCCCTACGTCGACCTGCCGCTCGCCAGCGACGACCTCGTCGGCTGCGACGCGCTGCAGAGCTACAACGACGGAGGGATGTTCGGCGGGTTCGGCGAGATGGAGTACCACGACCCCGCGCTGATCGCGGGGAACCAACCCGTCGCCCGCACCGGCTCGTGCGTCACCCACGTCATCTCCGGCCCCGACGCGAAGGTGCGCCAGGCGGCGGCGATGTTGCTGGGCACGAAGGTGTGACCGCCGCGATTTTGCCCCCAGCCGCACCTCCAGGAAATGGACCGGTGGAGACGCTCCGGCAGATCTGGGACCGAACGCTCGAGGAGGGCGTCGAGGTCTACAAGGCCAGCCGGTTCTCCGCGCTGTCGCGCGACTGCTTCTCGCATTTCTGGCGAGACGACGCGGCCGCGTCCCGCGCCGACGAGACGGCCATCGACGCCGCGTGGAGGATCGTCATCGACGCCGGCCCGCTGGGGCGGCGCATGGGCTCCCATCTCGCGGAGTTCTTCGCGGGGCCGATGCGGATGCCGCTCGCGTGTGAAACGCGCCCGGCCGACGCTTCGGCGAAACATTCATCCACCAACCCCGGCCCCCGGACGATCCTCCTGCTCGACCGCGGGGGGGGCGACCCGGCGACGCCCGAGACCTTCACCCTCACGGTCGAGCCTGACTGCGTGACCCTCGCCGGGCGCGACCCCGAAGGCCTGCGAGACGGCGTGGTGAAGCTCGTCGACCTCATGGGCGCCCGTTGCGGACCGATCCTTCCGCGCGGAGAGACCGTGTTCCGCCCGCGCTTGGCCGTCCGGCTCGGCGCGACGCCGCACCTGGGCTCCTACCGCGAGGTCGTCTTCAACGGATTCAACGCCGTCTATCTCGCGGGCATCATGCACGGCGGCCCGCTCTTCGCCCTCTCGACGAGCGACGCGATCCCCGAACTCGCCCGCCGCCGCGAGCCGGGCGCGCTCGACGCGATCGCCGCCCAGGCCCGGCGGGCGAAGGAGTACGGCCTCAAGACCTACCTCCACCTCAACACCGTCAAGAAATTCCCCCAGGACGATCCCGTCTTTCGCGCCCACCCCGAGATCCGCGGGGCGCTCACTTGGAGCGCCGACGGGGAACACGTCCTCTGCACCGAGCACCCGCTCGTGCGGCGCTGGCTGCGGGAGTCGGTCCAAGGTCTCTTCCGGGCGGCCGAGGCGCTCGACGGCGTCTCGGTCATCATCGGCGGCGAGGGCTTCTACCACTGCTTCATGCGCCCCTTCGGCGTCGAGAAGGGGCACACCAATTGCCCTCGCTGCGAGAGGGTCGGCGCGCCGGCCGCGGTCGCGAACTTGCTCAACCTCCTCGCCGACGCCGCGAGGGAGATCACCCCGCACGCGGAGGTCGTCGCCTGGCCTTACTCCGCGTCGGCGATCTGGTCGGTCGACCCCGACCAAGCGCCGATGATCGAGCTGATGAAGCCCGGCACGGCCCTGCTCACCGAAATGGAGAAGGAGGAGACCGTCACCACCCCCGAGGGCATCGCGAAGAGCCTCTGGGACTACAGCATCCAACTGGTCGGCCCCGGGCGGCGCGCGGCGAGCCAGGTCGCCGCCTGCAAACGCGCGGGCATCCCCATCTACGTCAAGAGCGAACCCGAGCTTTCCTTCGAGGCCCCGCGGCTGTCGCATGTCCCGTGCCTCGACCGCTGGCTGGCCCGGGCGGAGGCGATGGCGTCGTGCGGCGCGCAGGGTGGCTGGGTCTTTGCGGCCTTCCGCCCGGTCTTCGGGTCGACGGTCAGCGAGATCTACAAGCAGGCGTGGTGGACGCCCACGGAGTCGGCCGACCAGTCGCTCGACGGCGTGGCGCGGCGGCTGGCGGGCTCGGCGGGAGCGCCGCACCTGCGCGAGGCGTGGCGGGCGGTGTCGGAGGCGATCATGCATTCGCCGGAGCTGCCTTGGTACTACCACGGGCCGTATTACTTGGGGCCGTGCCAGCCGATGATCGCCGACCCCGAGGCGGCGGTGCCGGAGGTCTTCTTCGGGCGATATCTCTTCCTGGCCGAGGCGGTGGACGAGGAGGGGATGAAGCTCCGTCCGACGTTCATGACCAAGCCGTCGGGCAAGGAGATGTTCGAGCGGGCCTACCGCGCGATGCACGAGCACCTGTGTCGTGCCGCGGAGGCGGTCGACGCCGCGGAGCCGTTCGTGCCCGCCCCGGCCCGGCTGCTCTTCGACGGCGAGGCGTCGGCCATCCGCTGGTTCCACCACACGGCCCGGACGCACGCGAACTTCAACGAGTCCTGCCGGCTGCGGGACCAGGTCCTGCCGCTGGCCAAGTCGGCGGACGGCGCGGAGCGGGCCGCGGCGATCCCGCTCTTGGCGCGGTGGCACGAGGTGCTGCTGGACGAGCGCGAGAACACGCGGGCGGCCCTGCCGATCATGGAGGGCGACGTCCGGCTCGACCCGTATTACGGGTTCGACCATTCGTTTTCGCACGGGGCGGAGATGATCCGCGCGAAGCTCGTGATCCTCGACCACGAGCTCGACGTCTTCCTGCCGGCGCTCGTGCGGCGGTGCGGCGGCCTCACGCCTTGAACAACTCGGTCACCGGCGTGCCCTTGTCGACGAGCTGCATCGGGCGGCGGAGCGGCGTCTGCACGGTCTTTTCGGGGTCGATGCCCAGGGCATGGCAGACCGAGGCGTGGAGGTCGGAGGGGGTGACGGGCTTCTCGGCGGGCTTGCTTCCGTCGGCGTCGGATGAGCCGTGGAGGTTGCCGCGGCGGATCCCGCCGCCGGCGAGGAGGCTGGAGAAGACGCCGGGGTGGTGGTCGCGGCCGGCGTCGCCGTTGATGCGGGGGGTCCGGCCGAACTCGCTGAGGGTGAGGATGAGCGTGCGGTCGAGCTTGCCGCTGGCGGCGAGGTCGCCGATGAGGGCGCCGATCGCGGGGTCGAAGTCGTGGGAGAGCCGGCGGAGCGAGGAGAAGTTGTTGGAGTGCGTGTCGAAGCCGCCGGCGCTGACCTGCACGAAGCGCACGCCGCGGTCGATGAGCCGCCGCGCGAGCAGGCAGCCGCGGCCGAAGGAGGAGTCGCCGTAGGCCTCGCGCACGGCGGCCGGCTCCTCCTCGAGCTTGAAGGCGGCGAGGGCGGGGCTGCGCATGAGGCGCAGCGCGGCGTCGTACGAGGCGGTGGTCCCCGCGAGCTGCGGGTCGGGCGAGCCGGAGGCGAAGCCGTCGTTCGCCTCGGCGAGGGCGGCCAAGCGGCGCTGGGCCCGCCCCTCGGCGACGCCTTGGGGCAGGCGCAGGTAGGGGTCGGGCTGGCCCGGCGCGCCGACGTAGTAGGCCTCGCACGCGTTGCCGAGGTAGCTGGCCTCGGGCGCGCGGCCGCCGATGGCGACGAAGTTGGGCAGGTCGCACCCGGGCGCGAGCTCATGGGCGACGACCGAGCCGAGCGAGGGGTGGATGATCTGCGGCGTGGGGCGGTAGGTGGTCAGGAGGTGGTAGGCGGCGCGGTCGTGCGCGCCCTCGACGCCGGCGATGGAGCGGATGAGCGTGGCGTGCTTCATCTGCTCGGCGACGCGCGGGAGGATCTCGGAGACCTCGATGCCCGAGGCCGAGGTCTTGATCGGCGCGAACTCGCCTGCGACGGGGCGACCCGGCTTGGGGTCGAAGGTGTCGATGTGGCTCATCCCGCCCGAGAACCAGATGAGGATGACGTGGTCGGCGGTGGCGGGGCGGTCGGTCCCGGCGAAGGCGACCAGGTCCTGCAGCGAGAGCCCCAGGAAGGTGGCGGCGCCGGCGCGGAGGATGTCGCGGCGGGAGAACGTCAGGGGGCGGTGGGCGGCGTGGGTCATGGCGGTTGCTCGTGCGGGGCGGCGGCCTCAGGGCAGGTAGCGGAATTCCATGGCGTTGAGAAGGACCCAGCGCAGGTCGGCGATCCCGTCGCGGCGGTTGCCCCCGGCGGCGACCAAGGCGGCCGCGGCGGCGCGCTCCTTCGCGGTGGGCAGGCGCGAATAGGCCTCGGCGTAGGCAAGGTCGATCGCCTCGTCGGCCGGCTTGCGGTCGTCCATCAGCGCGTCCATCGGCTCAAGCTCGCCCACCCGGGCCGCCTCGTTGACCATTTTCCCGTTGAGGAGGACCAGGCTCTGGCGGATGTTCGCGGTGGCGTCCCGCTTCTCGCCCAGGGTCGCCCGCGTGGGCTGCCCGAGCAGGCGCAGCACGTGATCCGATTGCGCCGGCGTCTCCAGTTCCGAGGCGAGGTGGAAACTCGGATTCACGTCGCGGGTCACGGTCACCCTGCGCGACACGTACTCCACGTTCTCCTCCGACTGCATCCTCTTCATCATCTGCGACTCTTGGGCCGCCTGCTCCTTCATGTCGGCCATGCCCACCATCTTTTCGCTGGACGGGCTGGTCAGCACGGAGGCGATCTGCGCATCCACGTCCTCGGCGGAGTAGTCGGAGATCACCCGCGTCTGGCCCCCGCCCCCGGTGGACGCCTCCATCGCAGGCTGCGTCGCCGGGGCATTGCCGGCGGAGGCCTGCATCGCGGATTCCTCCGACGCGGCTTCCATCTTCGACGGCCGCAGCCGCCGCTCCTCGACGGTGTAGGTCACCTCGACCATGTTCGCCCCCGGGCGGTGCTTGGGCTGCTCGAGGTGCCCCGCGGTGATGAGGCTGTCGTAGAGCGCCTCGGCGCCCATGCGGCGGAGCGGGGCGGCGACGTAGGCACGCTCGCGGTCGCGGCGGTCCTCGGGCGACCCGGCCACGCGCGAGCGCTGATAGGCCTCGGTGCTGACGATCATCTCGACCAGGAACCGAAGGTCGTGCCCGCTGGCGACGAACTCGTCGGCGAGGCGGTTGAGCAGCGCGGGGTTGCGCGGCGGGTTCCCGCTGCGGAAGTCGTCGATGGGCGAGACGATCCCCGTGCCGAGCATGTCGGCCCAGAGGCGGTTGACGATGTTCCAGGCGAAATAGCGGTTGCGCGGGCCGGTGATCATGGCCGCGAGCTGCTGGCGTTCGGGGTCGGCGAGGTCGATGTCGGCCTTGGCTTGCTTCTTGAGGTCGTCGACCATCCCCGCGTCGAGCCCGCGCATGCCGCGCTCCGCCGGGCCGGCGGCGAGGGCGGCGATTTCGTCGCCCGTCGCGGTCTTGCTCACTGGGACGCGCCGGGGCGCGGCCGCATTCCCGCGCGGGTCGTCGGAGCCGACGAGCCGGAACGGCCACTGGGGCGAGATCCCGTTCGTCGACGAGCCGTCGTGCAACGACTTCCCATACCGGATGATCGGGCGGTCGGCGTAGGCGACGAAGACCTGGTGGGCGGGCTTCACGCGGTAGTAGACGTTGGTCCGCTGGAAGTAGGCGGCGAGGGAGTAGTACTGCTTCTGGGTCCAACTGTCGAAGGGATGGTCGTGGCACTGGGCGCAGTTCATGCGGATGCCCAGGAACTGCTGCGAGATGACGCCCGGCATCGCGAGCATGTTGGGCCCGTCGGCGATGAGGAAGCCCATCGCGGGGTCGTTGAGCGTGCCGCGGGCGGTGAGCATCCGGCGGATCATCTCGTCGTACGGCAGGTTCTCGCGGATGCTGGCCGTGACGAACTGCCGAAGCGAGTCGCCGCCCTCGCCCCGGCTGCGGATGCGGAGGATGTCGTCGAAGAAGGTGGTCAGCCGCTGCACGAATCGCCCGGAGGCCAGGAGGCGCTGGACCAGCTTGGCGCGGCGGGTCTCCGCCGGCTCGGCGAGGAATTCGCGGCGCTCGCGGGCGGTGGGGATGCGCCCGGCGAGGTCGATGCTCAGGCGGCGGAGGAAGGCCTCGTCGCCGATGAGCGGGGCCGGCTCGAGCTTCCTGCGGGCGGCGTCGGCGAGGATCAGGGCGTCGAGGGCGCGGGCGGCCTCCCGCGCGTTGGCGGAGGGCTTGAACGGCTCGGCGGGAGCCGTGTCGAAGAGCGGGTCGCCCTCGTCGGCGGCATGGGCGTAGGGCTTGGTGGTGGGCGTGGCCGAAGAGGCGGGGGTGGGTGCCATCGTCGGCGGCGGTGCGGCCCAGGCGCGGGGCGCAGTGGCCGAGCCCGCGGTGCAAAGCAGCAGCGCGGCGACGTTCAACAGCCAGAAACGCGGGCGGAGACGCGGCATGTGGGCAATCTGGGAATGGGCTCCGGGTCTGAACGCTTCACGGCCGGAATGATTGCAGACTTTATGAGCCCGGCATTAGCGCTTGTCGGAAGTCATCGTGCTCGGGCGAACCGATCGCTTGGTCAGGTCAATGGGTCAAGCGGTCGTCGCTGCGGTCTTCGTACGCCCAAGCCCGCTCCCGAAAGATTTTCGTCCCAGCGGCAAATTCACTTCGCCACAGCGGCCGGGGCGTTCTGCAGCTGCGCCAGGTGGGCCTTGGACGCGATCAGCCGGGTCTTGAGGATCAACAGGGCCGTGCTGAGCTGCGGGTCGAGCCCCTTCTCAAGAATAGTCTGGGCCTTCACCGGCTTTTCGGCCTCGGGGGCGTCGGCGGCGGGGGCCTCGCCCGCGGCCTGCAGGACATCGGCCTTCTGGCGCATCTCAAGCCAGTCGGCGACCTGCTCGTTGGTCATCGGCACCTTCACGTCGGGCTCGATGCCCCAGATGCGGGCCCCGGGCTGGCGGTGGATGATCCGGCCCTTGGGCAGCTTGTAGTACTGCGTGGTGAGTTTGAGCAGGGCCTTGCCGTTCTCGAGGGGGAAGACGTCCTGCACGGAGCCCTTGCCGAAGCTGCGCGTGCCGACGATCAGGGCCCGCTGGTAGTCCTGCAGGGCGCCCGAGACGATCTCCGAGGCGCTGGCCGAGCCTTGGTTGACCAGGACGACCAGCGGCATCTGGTTGTGCGTGTGGTCGGCGCGGGCGCTGTACTCACTGTTGCGGATGTCGCCGGGCCCGACGGTCGAGACGATCGTGCCCGCGGCGATGAAGCGGTCGGAGACGTCGACCGCGGCGCTGAGCAGGCCACCGGGGTCGAAGCGCAGGTCGATGATCAGGGCGTCGAGCCCGGCATCTTTCTCCATCTGGTTGATCGCGGCGTCGAGGTCGTCGGCGCTCTGGGGGATGAACTGCGAGAGGCGGACGTACCCGATGCGCGACTGGCGGTCGACGTAGTAGTCCCACCCGCCGCCGGGCTTGTGGGCCCAGCCGCGGATCGACTCGATGGGGATCTCGGCGCGGGTGAGCTTGAAGGCCATGGGCTCGGCCTTGCCCGGGCGGCTGATGCCGATGGTCACGGGCGTCCCCTCGGCGCCGGTGATCTCGCGCACGGCCTGGTCGAGCGACCAGCCCGAGCAGTCGCGCCCGTCGACGCTGACGATCGCGTCGCCCGCCTTGATGCCCGCCTTCTGCGCGGGCGTGCCCTCGAGCGGGCTGACGACCGTGATCTGGTCGTCGCGCAGGGAGATCTGGATGCCTACGCCGTAGAACTTGCCCTGGAAGTTGCGGCTGAAGCCCTCCTTCTCGCGGGGCCAGATCACGGCGGAGAACTCGTCGAGCGTGTCGATCGCGCCCTCGGCCATCTCGTAGGCGATCACCGGCTCGGGCAGGGCGATCGTCTCGGTGTTGGCGTTGGAGACGCGCTTGAGCAGGGCGGAGACCTCGAAGAAGTTGAGGCTGTCCTTCTGCTGGTCGAGTTCGGCGCGGATCGCGGTGAGCGTGTCGCGGAACTTCTGCAGCTTCGCGGCGTCCTTGAAGGCGGGGAAGGTGACCTCGAGCCCGCGGGTGTTGAGCAGCGAGAGCAGGCCGTCGACGCTCCCGCGGATCAGCGGGACGTAGCCGCGGCTGCTGACGTGGCGGCGCGAGGCCTGGGCCAGCGTCTGGCGGAGCATGCCCATGTCGACGTCGGTGAGCTTGTCCTGCCACTTCTCCTCGTCGCGCTTCGAGGGCTTGAGCGGCTTCTCGGCGGCCTTGGCCTTCTCGGGGTCCTTCTCCTTGTCGTCGACGCGCCCGGCGGCCTTGTCGCGGGCCTTCAGGGCGTCGCGGTTCTTCTCGAGGCGGTCGAGCCGGGCCTTGTTCAGCTTGTCGAACTCGGCGGGGGCGTAGAAGCGGAGCACGCGCACGTGCCGGCTCGCGGCCTTGAGGCGGTCGTGGTACGCGGCCGTCTCCTCGAAGAGCAGGTCGAGCACGCGGTAGTACGAGAGGGCGTCGATCCAGTTGCCCTCCTTCTCGGCGGCGACCGCCAGCGCGTCGGCGCGGCGGACTAGGTCGATGATCGGGGCGTCCTGCAGGAACTTGGCGGGCTCGGCCGCGAGGCCGTGGGCGTCGACGGCGCTGACGACGGCCTCCTCGACCTCGCCCGCCTGCGCCTGCTCGGCCAGCTTCACCGAAACCTTGCCGAAGGCGATGGCCTGCTCCTTGGCCTGGCGGGCGCGGTGCTCCTCGAACGACTTGATGTCGTTCTGGAGCGACGCCGCGGCGGCGTCCTGGGCGAGGTCGGTGTTGGACTGGATCGAGGCGAGCACGCGGTCGAACTTGCCGTCGACGGCGAGCCTGTCGAGCTCCGTGCCGGGGACGGCGGAGACGCCGGCCGGGGCGGTGGCGGGCGGGGCGGCTGGCGCGGCCTCCGCGGCGCGGCTGGCGGGCGCGAGCGAGGCCGCAAGGGTGAATGCGAGGGCGATCGCGAGGAGTGAGCAAACGGGCAGAGGCCAGGACCGTAGGGCCCGGGGAGTCTGGGTGGTCATTGAATCAGGATCCCGCGAGAGAGAACCAAGGGCTTCCGCGGCGCGCCGACGCCGAAGAGGGTTGAAGAGCCGCGGGCGGGCGCAGGCATTGCCGCCGCCGGGGACTCCGTTCGCCGAGGCCGCTCCGGCCTGATGGGGCCCGGGTCGGAGCACCCCCGATTGTAGCCCCGCCGGGAGGCCCGGGAGAGCGCGTCGCTTCTCACCGGGCGAAGTCCCGCGACGGGGATGAAGCCATTTGGACCCTCGCGAGGCCCCTCGCCGCGCTCAGGCCGACTCTTTCCGCGGCACGCGCAGGGCGGCCAGCGGCTTGCGGAACTCGATGGCGTCGGCGTCGAGGATGTACTTCGCGCCCTCGTTGGCGAGCTCGGGCAGGTCGTACATGAGGTCGAGCATGACCTCCTCCATGACGCTGCGGAGCGCGCGGGCCCCGGTGTCGCGGGCCATCGCGCGGTGGGCGAGCATCGAGAGCGCGCCGGGCGTGAACTCCAGCTCCGCGTTCTCCATCGTGAAGAAGTGCTGGTACTGGCGGACGAGCGCGTTCTTGGGCTCGGTGAGGATCTGGATGAGCGTCGACTCCGCCAGGGGCATGAGCGGGGTGATGATCGGCAGCCGGCCGATGAGCTCGGGGATCATCCCGAACTCGATCAGGTCCTCGGGCGTCACCTGGGCGAGCAGCTCGCCCTTGTTCTTCTTGCGGTCGGCCTCGCCGGTCTCGGAGGCGAAGCCGATCGACTTGCGGCCGAGGCGGCGCTGGATGATGTCGTCGAGGCCGACGAAGGTCCCGCCGCAGATGAACAGGATGTGCGTGGTGTCGACCTGGATGTACTGCTGCTCGGGGTGCTTGCGTCCGCCCTGCGGGGGGACGTTGGCGACGGTGCCCTCGAGCATCTTGAGCAGGGCCTGCTGGACGCCCTCGCCCGAGACGTCGCGGGTGATCGAGACGTTCTGGCTGGTCTTGCCGATCTTGTCGATCTCGTCGATGTAGATGATCCCGCGCTGGGCGGCCTCGAGGTCGTAGTCGGCGCTCTGGAGCAGCTTGAGCAGGAGGTTTTCGACGTCCTCGCCGACGTAGCCCGCCTCGGTGAGGGTGGTGGCGTCGCCGATGGCGAAGGGGACGTTGAGGATGCGGGCGAGGGTCCGCGCGAGCAGCGTCTTGCCCGAGCCGGTGGGCCCGATGAGCATGACGTTGGACTTGTCGATCTCGACGGGCGTGTCCTTGTCGGCGGCGGTGAGGCGCTTGTAGTGGTTGTGCACGCTCACGGACATGGCCCGCTTGGCGATGTCCTGCCCGATGACGTACTGGTCGAGGAATTCCTTGATCTGGCGCGGGGCAGGGATGGTGCCGAAGGAGGGGCGCCCGGCGTGGACGCGGCGGCGCTCCTGCTTGAAGATGTTCTGGCAGAGGTCGGTGCAGTTGGCGCAGATGTAGACGAGGTTCGGGCCCTCGACCATCGGGCCGACCTCGCGCGAGGTCTTGCCGCAGAAGGAGCAGGTGGTGATGCGCCGGCCCTTGAAGCCGTCGCCGTCGCCCCCGGTCGTGCCGCCACCGATCTTCGCGCCCTTGCCGGACTTGTCGCTTGCCATTGACTCATCCATTCCTTGGACCAAGCCCGCGCGGCGCGACAACGCGTGCGCATGCCCGATCCGGTTCAAACCCGGAGGCTCGATGGACACCCTTGGGTGATGATCGACTAACCGCCGTCCCGCCTTAATCGCCGATGCCCATCAGCCCTTCCCTCCTGACCCTCCAGGTGGGGAATTCAACTTGACATCATACCCGGATTCCGACTCTCTCCAAGTCAGCGGGGAACGGGATCGATTATCAGACGACCGCTGGTTCTCGGATGTGGAAGACGGGGCGGGGATGAGGCGGCCCTCCCATCAGGCGCAGCCTGATCGATTCCGTGGGCAGAGCCGGACACTGTGTGTCCGAAGACCGGGCGAGGCGGTACCCCGCCCGCGCGATTCGTCGGCTGCCATGGCCCGTCCGATTTCGCGCAAAGCCTGCGCCAAGGCGTTTTCCGGGCGTGTCGCGTGCTCTTGATCGCGTCGACAACGCCGGCACGTCGCGCGAGCGGAGTACCGCTTTCGCCCGATCTTCGGCGACACAGTCGCCGGCTCTGATTAGACAGGGCATCCCGCCGGAGCCCCCATCACTCCGCCAGCGTGGGGTCGGCGCCGAGGATGCGCTTGGATTCGCGGCGCATCAGGAGCTGCGACATGCCGAAGGTCGGGAGGAAGAAGGCGTAGAAGCCCACGAACGACCACTGGACATACCGGGGGTTCCGCACGGCCAAGCTGAGCCACTGGAGGATCACGGGCGCATCGCCTTCGGCGAACCACGTGGCCGACGCCCCCGAGTTGAGCGTGAACAACCCCGCGGCGCACCCGCCGCTGGCGACGAGTCCCACGGCCATCCCGCCGACGGCGACGGCCCCGAGTGCGATGCCGCCCAGCGCGAGCCCCAGCGGCGCGACCGCGAGGCCGCCGTAGGCCAGGAACGCCCCGAGGGCGAAGCCGCCGTAGGAGAGCGCTCCGATGGAGAGCCCGCCCAGGGCGAAGACCCCGACCGCGGTCCCGCCGAAGGCGAAGACGCCGATGGCCTTGGGGCCAATGGCGATGAAGCCCCGCGCGGTGCCGTGGGTGCGTATGTCGATCCACGCGAAGCGCGGGCGCAGGCCGTAGCCCACCTTCCGGGGGTTCCCGTGGGCCTCGATGGACTTGAAGATGGCGTCCTCGCGCGCGAGCCCCTCGGCCTCGAACTCGGCGACGCGGGACTCCAGGTGGTCCTTCAGCTCGGCGCGGATCGCCGCCGCGTCGTCGGGGCTGCGGTTGGCGTAGGCGAGCACGCGGTCGAGGTACTGCTCCAGTGCGAGGCTCATGCCGGGTCTCCCTGGGGGTTGGCGATGTCGGCGGGCGGGGGGCGCAGGACATCGTGCATCACGCGCACGAGGCCCTGCCATTGGCGCAGGTTCTCCCGCTGGGCCCGCCGGCCCTTGGGGGTGAGGCGGTAGTACTTGCGTCGGCGGCCGTTGTCGCCTGTGCGCCAGGTGGCGTCGATCAGGCCGCGATCCTCGAGCCGGTGGAGCACGGGGTAGACGGTGCCCTCGCCCATCGCGAGCAGCCCCTGGGCCCGGGCGTTGAGGTCGTTGACGATCTGGTACCCGTAGCTCGGGCCGTCGGCGAGCACCGCCAGGAGCAGCGTCTCCATGTTGCCGTCGAGGGTCTGCTTGCGGAGGGCCATGTGCTGATGCCTTATGCTGTCAGGCATCAATGCTATACGGTGATAGGTATCGGCGTCAAGGGATTTCGGCGGGGGCCGGGCCTAGGCCGCCGCGCCGCCTTCGCCGGCTCATTCCTCGCTCTTGGTCTTGTCGTACCGCCTGAGCTCGTTCTGGGCAACGATCTTGCGCAGGCGCTCGTATTCCTCGGGTGTGATCTGGTTGCGGTCGCGCAGTTGCCGGAGCGACTCGGGCGTGAGCCCCTCGCCGTCGGCCAGGTCGCCGCCCGTGACCATCCGCCGCACGACCAGCATCGCCCAGACGGCCAGCCCCACGGGAACCGCGAAGAGCAGCACCACCGCGGGCCACGAGAGCGTCGAGAACCAGTTGGGCTGGGCGCCCGAGACGTTGGCCGCCGTCTCGCCCGCGGAGAGGAGCCAATGGACAGCCGCGGCCGACGCGATGGGCGTCGGCCGCGGCTGCGCTTCGTTCGGGATCTGCCTGGCGCCCATGGCCCCAGCTCCGGGCGGGCGATCGATCAGGCCTGGGCCGCCGCGGGCTCGGGCAGCTTGTCGACGTCGGTGATCTTCGCCTTGGCGAGGATGCTGTCGAGCGTCTTCTGCTCGCGGATCTGCAGGTAGAGCTGCTCGATCTCGCCCCCGCGGCTCATCTGCTGGCGGACCTTCTCGGGCCGCCGGCCCTGCTGCATGGCGAGCATGTGGATGCGGCCGTTGACCTCGCCCTCGGAGACGTCGATGTTCAGGTCCTTCGCCGCCTGGTCGAGGATGAAGAAGAGCTTGAGCTGGCGGCGGGCGTTCTCCTCGCTCGTGCCGCGCATCTCGGCGATCTGGCGCTCGATCTCGTGCTCGGGCACGTTGCGGTAGGCCAGGTCCATCGCCTCGCGGCGGAGGATGCGGGCGGTCTGTCGGCCGGTGAGCCCCACGGGCAGTTCGAGGGCGACCTTCTCGAGCAGGTAGTTGCAGATCTGGCGGTGCTGGGCCGAGGTCTGGTCGCGCTCGGCGCGGGCCTGGATGCCCTGGCGGACGCGGTCTCGCAGATCCGCCTCGGTGGCGAGGCCGGCCTGCTTGACCAGCGATTCGATCGGGGCCAGCTCCAGCCGCTCGACCTTCTGGATGTTGACGCGGATGGTGATCGGCTGGTTCTTGATCTTCTCGTGCTCGTGCGAGACCGGGCCGGTGGTCGAGATGTCGACCGTCTCGCCGGTGTTCTTGCCGATCAGGCGCTTGCCGAGGTCCTCGACGATGATGCCGACGACATGGCCCTTGAACTGGCGGTCCTCGCCGGTGACGAAGACATAGGCGGTCGGGTGGCTCAGGAGCACCTCGGCGCCCTCGCCGGCGTCGGCCCCGGCCAGCACCTTCACGTCGCAGAGGATGAAGTCGCCGGCGCTGACGGCCACGCCCTCGACGCCGGTGAGCTTGCCCTGGCGCTCGCGGTAGCTGGTGATCTCCTTCTCGACGTCCTCGTCATTGACGGTCGCCTTGGGGCGGTTGACCTCGATGCCCTCGATCGAGGGCAGCTCGACCTTGGGGGTCACTTCGATCTCGACGGTGAAGACCAGCGGGCCCGACTCGGGCAGCTTGATCGCCGCGAAGTCCTTGACCTCGGGCTCGCCGAGGACCTCGAGCTTCTCGTCCTCGATCGCCTGGGTGTAGCACTCGGTGAGGAGCTGGCTCTTGGTGTCGTCGCGGATCGACTCGCCGAAGCGGCGCTGGAGGAGGCGCATCGGGGCCCGCCCGCGGCGGAAGCCGGGGACCACGGCGTCGCTCTTGAGGCGGTCGTAGCCGGTGCCGATCTTCTTGGCGATGCGCTCGGCGGGGACCTCGATGGTCAGGCGCTTGCGGGCCGGCCCAACCTCCTCGACGGTCACCTTCTGCTCGCCGCGGGTATCCGCGTTGGCGCCGTGGGCATGGGCATGGTCGTGATTGTGGTCGGCGTGATCGTGGTCGTGATTGTGGTCAGCCATGACGCGGGCTCCGGCGAAAAGGGGGCGAAACGAGGCGATTGGGATGGGGATGCGTGGCGGGGGAGTTGTTGGCCGTCTCTGGCGGGGACGCCCTTGCGGCGCCGGGCAAGGCCCGAGACGGTCCCCCTGACCCACGCCAGGCGCCGCTCACGCGGCGGCGCCGGTATCTCAGGGGGAACGTTCCATTATCCGCGGCGGCGCGCCCGCGTCAACTCGCGGACGATGCAAGAAGCGGCCGCAACCGGCGTTGGACACCACATTTCTCGCCGAAAACGTGGCCCGGGCTATGGCTTCGGCCCGATCTGGTTTACGATTTCCCGCTACGCGACGAGGGTTGCTCCCCCGATTGCATCCCGCCCCTGGAGTCTCGGCTGTGCTCCGATACGTGATGGCGATGGCCGGTGTCTTGGCCCTCGGCAGCGCCGCGCTCGCCGAGCAGGTCGAACTCGTCACCGGCGAGCTGCTACGCGGCCCGGTCGTCGCGCAGGAACAGCAGACGATCACGCTCGCCCATCCCGTGCTGGGCAAGCTGGTCATCCGCCGTGAGCAGGTCGCCCGCGTGTCGCCCGACGCCGCGGCCACGCAGCCCGCGACCGGCCTCACACCGGCGGCTTCCGCCGCATCGGGCGTCGCGTCCTCCGCCCCAACGACGCAGGCCGCCGTCATGGCCGGCCCGGCCTCCGCTCCCGCCACCGCCCCGGCCCTGCCCGTCAAGCCGCTCCTCGACCCCGAACGCTGGATCAACCGCCTCTCCATCGGCGTCAGCGGCACCCGCAACGTCACCGAGGCCCTGGGCGTCAACGTCGCCATCAAGTCCCAGCGCACCACCCGCCTCGACCGCTGGACTTTCGAGTCGGCCTTCTACTATTCCGAGACCGACGACACCACGACCCGCAACGAGTTCGTCACCCGCACCCTCAAGGACTGGCTGATCCCCGACTCGAAGTGGTTCGTCTTCGGCCAAGGCGAGTTCGACCTCGCCCAACTCCGCCCCTACGACGAGCGTCTCTCGGGCAGCGCCGGCCCGGGCTACCAGCTCCTCAAGAACGAGAAGGTCGACCTGCGCCTCCGCCTGGGCGCCGGCGGCTACCAGCAATGGGGCTCCGACGACGACGAGTTCCACCCCGAAACCAGCCTCGGCACCGAGCTCGAGTGGCGGCTGAACAAGAAGCAGACGCTTATCTTCGCGAACACCTTCTTCGCCGACATGGGCATCCTGGGGCGCAACCGAAACGTCACCAGCGCCGACTGGATCATCAGGCTGCAGGAGACGCCGGGACTGAGCTTGAAATTCAGCCTGCGGAACGAATACGACTCCTTCACCGCCGACGACGCCGCCCAGAACGACCTGCACTTCTCCGGCGGGCTGCAGTTCGAGTTCTGACCGCTCCGCCCTTGCATCGACGCGGCCGTCGCCGCGTTGCTTCACCCCTGCGGGGCCATTACAACATGGCCTATGTCGAACCTCTCCAAATCGCGCATCCTCACCGGCGACACGCCCACCGGCCGGTTGCACTTGGGCCACTACGTCGGCTCGATCGAAAATCGGCTGGCGATGCAGCAGACGCATGACTGCTTCTTCATCATCGCCAACACCCACGCGCTGACGACCCGGGCCCACGAGCCCGCGGCCGTGCGCGAGGACGTCGTGCAGATCACCATGGACTACCTCGCCGCGGGGATCGACCCCGCGAAGTCGACGATCTTCGTCCAGAGCGAGGTCCCCGCGATCGCCGAGCTGACCTGGTTCTTCGCGATGCTCTTGGGCTTCGGGCGGCTGATGCGCAACCCCACCGTCAAGGACGAGATCGTCGTCAAGAACCTGGGCGACAACTACTCCTTCGGGTTCCTCATGTATCCCGTCGGGCAGGTCGCCGACATCCTCGCCTTCCGCGCCGCCTACGTGCCCGTGGGCGAGGACCAGGTGCCGCACATCGAGATGACGCGCGAGCTCGCGCGGCGGTTCAACGTCTCCTACTGCGGCGTCGATCCGCAGGCGGGCGACGAGGAGCACGCCAGGAAGGGCGTCTTCCCCGTGCCCGAGGCCAAGGTCGGGCGCATCTCCCGGCTGATCGGCACCGACGGCAAAAACAAGATGAGCAAGTCGCTGGGCAACCACATCCTCCTCAGCGACGACGCCAAGACCGTGCAGAAGAAGTGCAACAAGATCTACACGGGGCGGCAGAGCCCAACCGACCCGGGGACGGTCGAGGGCAACCCGATCTTCGAGTACTTCGACGCCTTCGCGACCGACAAGGCCGAGGTGGCGGGGCTCAAGGAGCGGTACCGCGAGGGGAAGGTCGGCGACGGCGACTGCAAGAAGCGCCTCGCGGAGGTGCTCAACGCGATGCTCGAGCCGATGCGCCAGCGGCGGGCGGCCTTCGAGGCCCATCCTGAAAAGGTGCTGGAGGTCCTGCGCGACGGGACGGCCCGCGCCAACGTCGCGGCCGAGGAGACGCTCTACCTCGCGAAGCAGGCGATGAAGTTCGATTTCTTCCCGCGCGAGCTGAAGCTTCGTTGATCACGAGACAACGAGAGGTGACGATTCCAAACGCACCACCAAAGCCCAGGCACTGCGTGCCTGGGTTTTTCCTTGCGCCTCATCAGCACCATGGATTCACTGCGCCGATCGCACCGCACGGCAGAACGCCTCGATCAGCCCCACATCCTTCACCCCGCGCGACGACTCCACCCCGCTCGAGACGTCGACGGCGTACGGCCTGACGATGGCGATCGCCTGCGCGACGTTCTGCGGCGTGAGCCCGCCCGCGAGGATGTGCCGGGCCGCGGGATCGGCCGGCTTGGAGGCGAGCAGCATCGCCAACTCATCCCAGTCGATCGTCCGCCCGTGCCCGCCGGTCTGCGACTGGTTCGACGCTGAGGCCGCGGCTGCGAGCCCGGTCGGCGGAGGCGGGGCGTCCCAGAGGATCGCCGCGAGATTGGGGACCTCTTCGGGGGTCCAGTCCGCGAGCCGATCGATGCCCGCCGCGTCGAAGTGAAGGGCCTTGAGCACGCGCAGCGGCGCGATGGCCGTCGCGCCCGCCGGCGCCTCCCGGCCGTGCAGTTGGACCGTCCGCAGCCCCAGGGCCCGTGCGGTCTCGACGATCGTCGTCGGCGGCGCGTTGACGAAGAGCCCC
>JAPLMQ010000079.1 GCA_026386955.1 Planctomycetota bacterium | reverse complement strand
GACGCGCTGGGCGGCGATGGAGGCGATCATCCGCAGCAGCTCGAGGTTCTCGCGCTCGATGGCGAGGCGCTGATGGTCAAGCGCGTAGTCGAGCCAGGTCGTCAGCACGCGCTGCTGGAGCGCGAACTTCGCGGCCGCGAGGCGGTCGGCGCGGGCCCGCGAGGCGTCGAGCGCGACTTGGGCCGCCTGCCTCACCTTGCCCGGCCACTGCAGCATCATCTGCGGGTCGAACCCTGCCGAGAGGGTCGTGCGGTCCCAGGCCGACAGGCGCTCCCTGCTGAACATGTAGTCGACGCCGAGGTTGAGGCGCGTGTTGGGGTAGGCGGCCGCGGCGTCCATCCGCGCGACGGCGGCCCGCCACTCGAAGTAGGCGGCCTCGATCTCGCCGTTGGCGAGGAAGGCCCGCTGCAGCAGGTCGCGCCAATCGGGGCGGTCGGGCAATTCGGGCAGGGCCCGTTTCTCGAACGGCTTTTCGTAGGGTTTTCCCGCGGCGGCGACGCGGTCGCGCTCGGCTTGGGCGCCCTTGGGATCGATGCGGCAGCCCGATGAGAAGGCGAGCGAGCCGGCGAGGAGGAGCGCGAGCGGGGCGAGCGTGCGGGTGGATTGGGTGATGCGATGCGCCATGATCGATGATCTCTTTGCGACGGACGGTTTGTGCGTTTGGCCGGAAGCGCGAGCGACGGCGACACTCTGGGTTACCAACTCCTGCGGAGACAAGTTGAAGGCGAAGTCTGGGTGCCACATGCCGTCGTACCCGCGGCATGTGCCGATCAACCCAGGCCGTCCGGACTCGCGACGCGTTTTGCGTGAATTGTCGATCCGTCCCATTCACCTTGTTTTCAAGGGTTTCAGGCCCGTCGTGACCGCCGCTCGCCGCTCGGCCAAAGACACATGCCACGAGTACGATGGCATGTGGCACCCAGAAAACGGCGACGTTGCGGGATGGCGTTGGTCCGTCCGGCGCGATCAATCAAATGCAAACCTCCGTCGCTTGCGCGTCCGGCTAACAAGACGGGTTGTCGAAGGGATCACACGTCGTGCGGCGGCATGCGTGCGGGCCGGCTTCACACCGTCAGCAGGCAGTGGAGGGAGACGAGTGAGAGGTCGGGTGGGGGCGGGCCGGTGCGGGCTTGATTGGCGGTGAAACCAGCCAAATCCGTGGGGGAAACCGCGACGATCGCGGGCGGGAGCGAGCCGATCGGGGCGGGGGCGAGGAGGCAGAGGTTCGCGGCGAGCGAAGCGCCTGCGGGAACGGAGGAGACGTCGATCGACGGCCCGCCATGCGGGCAGGGGTTTGGGGCGAAGGGGGACGGGGAATTCCCGGCGTTTTCAGGCGAATGAGGCTCGCATCGCGGACAGCAGCCGGGGGGGTTTGACGCGGTGGATGCGGCGGGAATCCCGGGAATTCCAGTGTTTCCGGGGGCTCCGGGGGCTCCGGGGGTTCCGGGGCAGCAGCAATCGAGCGGGGCCCACGCCGCGAGGGCGATGATCGTCAGCGCCCGCAGGCCGACCAGGAGGTGATGGAGCGCGGCAAGCATGGCGAATCGTCCACTGCGAAAAGGGAGCGTCCGTGATCAATACGACGGCCGGGGCGGGCAGGGTTCAATGCCTTGGGAGAGCCCCCCCGGAAAAAAAGCTCGCGCTCCCGTAAGACCTGCACAAGTGTCCTGCCAAATCCGGACAAACCGGGTTTGGGCCGCGCGCAACCCCTTGTTTTTCGTCGCGCCGAAAAAAATCTTCGTGATTCGATGTGCGTTTTTCGCCTGAAAACGAGGGTGGCGTGTCCGAAATTGCCCTTATTGCGCCTGCCGGTGTGACGCCGGCGTCCGTCACCTGGCCTGCGCCGGTTCCGCCTCGTGCGGAAATGGCTCCGGATCGCCGTTCAACCCGCGCTCGGGGTCTGGTTCACGTCGTCGGACGCGCGGAGGGCAGTCCCAGGCACCGCAGTGCCTGGGCTTTTGAGAGCGACGGTCAGGCGCTCACGAGTTCGCGGGCGAGTTGGGCGCGCCGACGATCTCCGAATTGGTCTTGAAGCGTTCGAGCGCCTTGAGGAGCTGCTCGACCTGCTGGGGCGCCTGCATGTTGAGCAGCCGGCGGCGCAGCGCGGTCATGGTCTGCAGCTCCGCGGGCGTGAGGAGCAGGTGCTCCTTGCGGGTGCCCGAGGCGGCGAGGTCGATGGCGGGGAAGAGGCGGCGCTCGGCGATCTTGCGGTCGAGGATCATCTCCATGTTGCCGGTGCCCTTGAACTCCTCGAAGATCACCTGGTCGCCTCGGCTGCCGGTGTCGACCAGCGCGGTGGCGATGATCGTGAGCGACCCGCCCTCCTCGAACTTGCGGGCGGCGCCGAAGAGCTGCTTGGGGATCGCCAGGGCGCTGGCGTCGAGGCCGCCGGTGAGGGTGCGCCCGGTCTGCGACATGCCCGGCGCGGTGTTGAACGCGCGCCCGACGCGGGTGAGCGAGTCGAGCAGCACGAGCACGTCGCGCCCCGACTCGGCCATGCGCTTGGCGCGGTCGATGGTGAGCATCGCCAGGCCGACGTGCTTCTCGGCGTTGTGGTCGTTGGAGCTGGCGAGCACCTCGCAGGGGACGTTGCGGCGGAAGTCGGTCACTTCCTCAGGGCGCTCGTCGATGAGCAGGGCGATGACGTGGACGTTCTTATGGTTCCGCTGGGCGGCGAAGGCGATGTTCTGCAGGAGCGTGGTCTTGCCCGCCTTGGGGGGCGAGACGATCATCCCGCGCTGCCCGTAGCCGATGGGGCAGAAGAGGTCGATCAGCCGGCATGCAGGCGGGCAGCCGGGGTACTCGAGGGTCATCCGCGGCTGGGGGTCGATGGTGGTGAGGTCGTCGAAGCGCGGGCGCTTGAGGTATTCCTCGGGCGGCAGGCCGTCGACGCGGCGGACCTGCAGCACGCGCGGGGCGTTGGGCGCGATGGCGTTGGCGCGCTCCTTCTTGTGCTTCTTGCCCTGCTGCTGGTGATGGTGGTGGTGATGCTGCTGCTGCCCGTTGCCGCCTCCTTGGCTCAGCTCGACCTCGAGCATCACCCCCGGGCGGAGGCGGAAGCGCTCGATGAACTTGGCGGGCACGACCGGGTCGGTCGGCAGGGAGACGAAGGTCTTGTCCAACTGGCGCAGGCGGCCGTCGGAGCGGGAGGAGAGTTCGAGGATTCCGGTTGACAGTTGCATTCTGGCCTATGCGAAAAAGGGGTCGAAAAAGGGGCGGCCTCATCGGGGCGAGGCCGATGCCGAACCATTTGCGGGAGCGGCCAGTCGTCTGCGACGCCGGCGCGGGGAGGAGACGATGCGGGTCCGAGCGGTGGTCCGAAGCCACGGGGCAAGCCCGAGGCGGTGGACTGAAAACCGGGGGCCGGGGGTCGGCGGTTCAAGGCCCGAGGCGGGCCATCAAGCGCCGACGAGGGGCTCGGCCACCTTCGTGGTCGAACACCGAGGCAAGCAAACCGTGGACAGACGACCCCACTCCACTCCTGGCCGACGCACCACGTCGGCCCCAACGTCGGCCTCTACGTCGGCCCCAAAACCAGCCCCAAGGCCGGCCTCAAACCCAGTCGCCCTCGATTGGACGCAACACCAACCCTGTGACCCAAACCACGCGACTCGGGTCACGTTGAACAGACGCGCTCAACAAACACATTCAGCGGCTTGCTCGCCGCCCGACACCGACCGAGGCGGGCGGCCTGGGCCTCGATGGCTCTCGACGGACTCGAAGAAAACTCAGGAGTCTGCCAGCTCGGCCCGGGGGGCGATTCGGCGTCGATGCCGGGTTCCGGGGGTCGCCTCGCGGGTCGGTCGCTTTTCAGACGGGCTTGAAAATCGAGCGCTTTGGCGATGTCGCCGGGCCTCGTTGGCTCTCAGGCCTGCCCTGTCGAAGGGCGCCCCCGCGAGGTGCGGGGGAAGTCGGTCTCATTACTTTGTATATCCATCGGCCCGAGGGATCAAGGCCCGTCGGGAAATTCGCCTGGCCGCCGATGGCGCGTCCAGCGTGCGCCCGTCGGAGTTTGAAAGCCATGAGCGTGCTGGGTCCCTCCATCGTCGGGTCGATCGTGCAGACCTCCCCGCAGGCGCAGCAAGTCGCCCGCCAGCGCGATCGGGCGGCGAACCAGCCGGTGCGCGACGCCGACCGCTTGCATGAGATCCTCGAGGCCCACCTCGTGGCCTTGGAGGAGGAGGACGGCTTCGAGTCGCCGGCGAACCTCCACGTCGACCAGCACCTGCCCGACCGACATTCGAAGGAAGAGCCGCCGCAGAAGAAGAGGCGAGAGCCGGGCAAGCCGGGGGACGCGGGGGACGGCGAGCAGGCGGAGGCGAATGCGCCGCACGCGGCGAAAGTGAACTCGCCCGACTTGGCCACGCTCAGCAGCCTCGCGCCGAGCGATCCGCCCGCGCCGGATGTGGCTGGGCCGACGACGCCCCCCGCTTTGGCCGCGAGCCTCTGGAGCCGGTTGAGGCCGGCGAAGCCGGAGGCGTGTGCGGCACCCGCGCCGCTGTACAAGCATCTTGATGTGCAGGGGTGAGCGAGGCCGGGGCCATTGATTGCTCAAATCTGGAACCATCCGAATTTCCTGCAAAAGCAGCCTTGATTTCTTGCGCACCGGTTATATTCTTATAAATATCGCAATTCTCGCACAAGAATATGTCGCAAAATAAGAATACATCCGAACGTGACATGCTGCGGGAGCTTCAACCGGGCAAAACGGCGCTGCGTCCATTTGTCATTCGGTCGTGCGAGATCCAAGGCAAGATCAACGCAAAAAATCGCTCGCCCAAAAGGTCAAAAGGAGGCGATCGCCTTGTCGACGCCATGATCGAGGTTTCAATGCCGGGCGAAAGCAGGACCTTCTGGTTCGTGGTCGAATGCAAATCGCGCTCGACGCCCGAGGCCGTGGAGATGGCCATCGCCAAGGCCCGCGCGGCTTCGAGCCGTCAAGTGCACCCCATGATCCAAGTGCCGTTTTTGGGACCCGACCGCCTCGAACATCTGCAGGCCATCGGCGTGAGCGGCGTCGACTTGTGCGGCAATGGGGTCATGATTGTTCCGGGACGGGCTTGGGTCGTGCACACGGGCCACCCAAACCAATACCGCGAATCGCGCCCGCTCCAAAACCCCTTTCGGGGGCAATCAGGCCTGGTGGCCAGAGCATTGGCAGCCAAACCCCATTGGGACGACCTCACTTCCCTGCTGGGTTGGATGGCGCAGGGGGGCGCCAAAGTCTCCCAGCCTCAGGCGTCGAAGGCCGTGAGGGCCCTGAAAGAGGAATTGATCGTCGCCAAGCAAGACCGCAAGATCGAATTGCGGGACCCGGAGAGGCTCCTCGACAAGATCGCATCGCAGTGGCGGCCACCCGAATTCCACAAGCGGTCGATGTTCCGGCTGCCCGCGAACGACGATGGTTGGAGCACGCGATTGTCTTCCGACCCGCGATTGCGATGGGCCGTCACGGGCGGATCATCGGTGTCGCGGTACGTGATGTTCGCCCAGGGGGGGCCTCGCCGCATCGCGGTCTCAGACTTGGCGGCCGCCACGGCGTTGCTCCGGGGCATCGCCGAGCCCATCCCGGGTTTCGCGGACGTCGAACTGGTCGAATCCCAGGATTCGGAGCTGTATTTCCTGCCTGTCGTCGACGAAGCCGGCGTGCGATGGGCCGGCCGACTGCAAACGTGGCTTGAGTTGCAGGCGGGCGACGCACGGCAGCGGGAGGCGGCCCGCGACATCCGAGGCCAAATCCTCAAGGAGATGCGTTCGTGACGTTTCGCGCCGACCCCCTATGGAAAGTGTTCAGCGCCCTTTGGACCGCGTTGCCCAGCGCCGACGGGAAAATCCTCGTCGCCGGCGGCTACGGACTTTTCCTCAAGCAAACGTGGCTGCTCACGTACCCGGAAGTCCGCACCGTCATACCGATCCGGGATTGGCGGGACGGCGAGCCGCGAGTGACCAACGATCTCGACCTGATCCTCGACTTGAAGTTGATCGCGAGCGAGGAATCACAGAACGCCATCGCCGAAACACTTCGGCGACAGGGCTTCGAGGAAGTGTCGGGGCGCGAGCGTTGGCAGTTCAGGAAATCCTTGAGCCAAGACCTGGTCGTTCTTGTGGACCTTCACGCCGAACCTCCTCCGCAGAGAAGCGAAAATCCCATCGAACACGGACGGCGGATCAAGCACAAGCCCTCATTGGGATCGGCAGGCGTCCATGGCAGGCTGAATCCCGAGGCGCTGGGAGGCGACATGCATCCGTTCGCCTTCAACCTCAATGGCATCCGGACCGTGGTCCCCAACCCCGTCACGTGGGCCGTAATGAAACTGGTCTCGACGCAGGACCGGCTGCGAAGGTCGGAAGCCGCGGAGGAGAATCGCGAGCGTGAGTTCCAACAGGCGCAGGCGACCAAGCACGCGAGGGACGTCATGCGCGTCGTCGCCATGACGACCCTTGAGGAACGAGACCAAGCCCAAGACGTGACCCAAGCCATCCGGGACAAGGAGGCCTTCGTCCAGGCCAGGAAGGCGTTTGACGCCTTGTTTCGCGACGACGCCCAATGGGGTTCGCAAGTCGCTCTTCCGCAATGGGCCGAGCCGGACTGGAGAACCATTCGGGCCGTCTTGAACGATTGGTTCAAGTAGACATGCATCACAGCGCCTGACATGGCAGGGCAAACGCATATGGCTACCCGGCGATGAGTTTGAGGAGGAAGTCGTGGTCCCAGGCGGCGATCTTGCATCGGCCGCGGATGCTCTTCCTCTTGGAGTGCCTGTCGCCGTGGGAACGCAGGAGGTTGAGGGCCAGGCGGCGCAGTCGGGCGAGGTTCTCCGGGCCGTGGCCTGCGCGCACGCGGCTGTCGTCCTCGTGGAAGCTCACGTCCAGCACGTGGTGCAGGCCGTTCTCGATGGCCCAGTGGCCGCGGATCGCCGCGGCGATCGCCTCCGCGTCGGGGGAC
>JAPLMQ010000142.1 GCA_026386955.1 Planctomycetota bacterium | reverse complement strand
GTTCAAGACGTATTACTACGAGACGGACAAGGGATACCTGTATATTTGGCTTTTGAAGCAAGCTGACGGCTACAGATCCGTTGAATCCTTGTGGTTTGACAAGGACATCAGGTTTTAGTCGTCGGCAAGCAATGCCGAGCCATAGGTCCAACAAGCAACGGCAGCAGACCTGCCGATCCCCACCCCGCCTCGGCCACTGGATTTCCTCATGCGAAACTGCGTCTTCCTCGCCTTGCTCGCCTGCCTCCTCACGCCCCGCCTCGCGCACGCGGAAGTGAGGCTCCCCGCCATCATCTCCACCAACATGGTGCTGCAGGCGAACAAGCCGGTGCCCATCTGGGGCTGGGCCGCCCCCGGCGAGAAGGTCACCGTCACGCTCGGCCCGCAAAAGCTCGACGCCGTCGCCGACGCCTCAGGCCAATGGCGGGTCACGCTCAAGGAACTGAAGGCCATGGGCGGCGAGGACGCGCCACTGGAGATGACCGTCGCGGGCACGAACAAGATCGTCGTCGGCAACATCCTCGTCGGCACGGTCTGGCTCTGCTCGGGCCAGTCGAACATGTCGTTCGGGTTGCGGGCCGCCCAAGGCGCGGACGTCGAGGTACCCAAGGCCAAGCACCGCATGATCCGCCTCTTCCAGGTGCCGCACACGCGCGCCGCCTTGCCTCAGGCCGATGTCGTGGGCGCGTGGTCCGTCTGTACGCCCGCCTCGGCGGCGAAGTTCAGCGCCGTCGCCTACTTCTTCGGCCGCGACGTCCACGAGGCGACGGGCCTGCCCACCGGGCTGATCCAGTCCTCCGTCGGCGGCACGCCCGCGCAGTCCTGGACCAGCCTCGAGGGCCTGAAGATGGACAAGGCCCTTGCCGCCTTCGCCGCCGGCGCGGAGGGGGCCGCTAAAAATTACCCCGCTCGGCTCAAGCACTACAACGAGACGATCGAGGAGCGTCGGGCCGCGCACAAGCAATGGGAGGCCGAGGTCGGGCAGGAATACCTCGCCTCGCTCAGGGCATGGGAAGCCGAGGTCGCGAAGGCCAAACTCGGCAGGAAACCGCTGCCCAAGAAGCCCGAGCAACCCGCGGGAACCAAGCCCGAGCCCGAGGTGCCCGACGGTCCCAATCCCGACAAGGGCCATCCCGCGTCGCTCTACAACGGCATGATCGCGCCGCTGGCCCCCTTCGCCATCGAGGGCGCGATCTGGTACCAGGGCGAGGCCAACGTGGGGATCGCCCCGGTCTACGCCACGCTTTTTCCCTGCATGATCCGCGCCTGGCGCGAGCGCTGGGGCGAGGGCGACTTCCCCTTCTACTTCGTGCAGCTCGCCAACTTCCTGCCGCGCAAGCCCGAGCCCTCCGAGAGCGGCTGGGCCGCCCTGCGTGAGGCGCAGACCAGGACGCTCGCGCTCCCCCACGCCGGCATGGCGGTGACGATCGACATCGGCGACGGAAGCAGCATCCACCCGACCAACAAGACCGACGTCGGCCATCGCCTCGCGCAGTGGGCGCTCCATGACACGTTCGGCAAGCCCGTCGTCCGCTCGGGCCCGCTCTTCTCGGGCGCGAAGGTCGAGGGCGACCACATCCGCGTGAGCTTCAAGGAGATCGGCGGCGGGTTGGTCGCTCGCCCCGCGCCGCCGTCAACGCAGCCGGAGACGAAGTCGGCCTCGCAACCGTCAACGCAGACGTCAAAGCCCGGCGACCAATCTGCCGACCTCGTGGGTTTCGCCATCGCCGGCGCCGACGGCAAGTTCACCTGGGCGAAGGCTAGGATCGACGGCGAGACGGTCGTGGTCTCCAGCGACAAGGTCCCGGCCCCCGCCTTCGTGCGCTACGCCTGGGCCGACAACCCCGCGTGCAACCTCTACAACAAGGAAGGCCTGCCCGCCTCGCCGTTCCGGTCGGACTTGGGAAAGGTGAGGTGACCACGCGCCGCGAATACCCACCCTTGTCGCGATGTAGGCTATCGCCATGACGTCGCCGGACTACCAATGGACCGCCGCCACGCGCAACGCCGCCTTCGCTCCGCGCGACGGGGCCGGCGCGATCACCTACAAAAACAAGATGTGGCTGCTGGGCGGCTGGAACCCCGACGACAAGACCCACTTCCCCAAGATCTGCAACAGCGAGGTCTGGAATTCCGTCGACGGCGTCACCTGGAACCTCATCCTCAAGCAGGCCCCGTGGGAAGGCCGGCACTGCGCGGGCTACATCGTCTTCAAGGACCGGATGTTCATCGTCGGCGGCGACCTCAACCAAGGCCACTACCAAACCGACGTCTGGTCCTCCGACGACGGCCTGCATTGGGACTTGGTCACCGAGAAAGTCCCTTGGGGCCCGCGCGTCTTCTACTGCACGGCCGTGCTCAACGGCAGGATCTACGTCTTCGGCGGGCAGACCATCCCCGACATCGCTCCTGCCGAGGAGATCTTCCACGAAGACGTCTGGCGCTCCGATGACGGCCACCATTGGACGAAGATCCTCGACCACGTCCCCTGGGCCCCGCGGCTCCTGATCGGCGGGGCCGCGGTCCACGAAGGCAAGCTCTGGATCATCGGCGGCGGGACCTACGACACGCCCAAGCGACCCCAACGCCTCTATTTCAACGACGTCTGGAACAGCCCCGACGGCATCCACTGGACACAGGTCGCGAAATCATCGCCGTGGCGCGAGCGGCAGATGCATGACGTCGCCGTCTTCGACGGCCGGCTGTGGGTCATGGGCGGCTACAACGCGACACAGTTCCCCGACGAGAAAACCATCGGCAACCGCCGCGACGTCTGGCACTCGGCCGACGGCGTCGCGTGGACCGAACTCCTCGACACGCCCTGGCCCCCGCGCCACGGAGGCAGCGCCTTCGTGCACGACGGCGCCCTCTGGATGGTCGCGGGGAACAACATGACGCCCGACGCGTGGCGGCTGGAGCGGAGGCGTTGAAGCAACGCGGGACAATGGATGCGATTCTTCAGGGCCAATAGCCGGCTGCTTGCCTGCCCAGAATGAAAGCCCATCAGCATGACCCACTTTACCCGCCGCGACTTCATCCTCAGCCTCGCCGCCTTCACCGCGGCCGGCTCGTGCGGCGATGTGATTTTCGGCCAGACGACCGCGCCCGGCGACGGTCCGGCTGCCTTGACGCCCTCAACCGCCCCGACGAAGCGCCCCAACATCCTCTTCATCGCCGTCGACGACCTGCGCCCGGAACTGGGCTGCTACGGAGAGCCCGAACATCGACCGCCTCGCTGCCCGCGGCCTCCTCTTCGAGCGGGCCTACTGCGCCCAGGCCGTCTGCTCGCCCTCGCGCACCAGCCTCCTCACCGGCTGCCGCCCCGACACCACGCGCGTCTATGACCTCGAGACCCACTTCCGCAAGACGCTGCCCAACGTCGTCACCTTGCCCCAGCACTTCAAGGCCAACGGCTACCACACCCAGGCCTTCGGCAAGATCTACCACGGCGGCCTCGACGACCCGGCCTCTTGGTCATCGCCCCTCACCTACCCGAAGAACGAGTGGTACCAATTGCCCGAGAACCGGGCCTTGATGAAGAAGCGTCTCGAGAACCTCAAGGACGATGACGCGAAGGTTTCCGCCGTCGCCCTCGGCCGAATCCGCGGGGCCCCGGTGGAGTGCGCCGACGTACCGGACAACGCCTATGGCGACGGCGCGATCGCCGACGACGCGATCGAGGCCCTGCGGAAGATCAAGGACAAACCCTTCTTCCTGGCGGCGGGCTTCCTCAAGCCGCACTTGCCCTTCGTCGCCCCGAAGCGCTATTGGGACCTCTACCGCCGCGAGGAGATCGCGCTGGCCGACAACCCCTTCTTCCCCAAGGGCGCCCCCGCCCTCGCCGGCACCACCTGGGGCGAGCTGCGCGCCTACCACGGCATCCCCGCGACAGGCCCGGTCACCGACGACCAGGCCCGCACGCTGATCCACGGCTACCTCGCCTGCGTGAGCTACGTCGACGCCCAGATCGGCCGGCTGCTCGACGAGCTCGACCGCCTCGGCCTGCGCGAGAACACCATCGTCGTCCTCTGGGGCGACCACGGCTGGAAGCTCGGCGAGCACGGCCTGTGGTGCAAGCATACCAACTTCGAGATGGACACCCGCTCGACGCTCATCGTCGCCGCGCCCGGCCAAGCCTCCGCCGGCACCCCCGGAAAGCACACGACCGCCCTGACCGAATTCGTCGACATCTACCCGACACTGTGCGAGCTGTCCGGCCTGCCGCTGCCGCAACATCTGGAGGGAACCAGCTTCGCCCCGCTGCTGGAGACGCCCGACCGCGCCTGGAAGCAGGCCGCGTTCAGCCAGTACCCGCGCGGCGGCGGCGTGATGGGCTACAGCATGCGCACCGATCGCTACCGATACACGCAGTGGCAGGAGCAGAAATCACACAAGGTCGTGGCACGGGAGTTGTACGACCACCAGCTCGACCCGGAGGAAAACCGGAACGTGGCCGACGACCCGGCGAATGCCAAGCTGGTCGCGCAGTTGGGGGCGCAGTTGAACGAGGGCTGGCGCAAGGCATTGCCGGGACGGTGACGGCCCACGGTCGGTGGTGGAGATGGGTCTGCCCAATCTTCTTCCGCATTGGCATTCCTGATCAAATCGATCCGACAAACCCCATGATTTGGCTCCAATGCTCGGCTTTGACGAACTTGGTCGGGCGTGGCAACCGATCCACGGCTGCCGCAAGCCGCCGGATGTCTTGCGCGAGCGGCGGAGCGGGTTTGGTGTAGAGGCGGGTCCAGTTTCGCTGGTGCCAGACCGCCAACTGATTCCAGCCGGCCGCGACGAGAAGTTCGTCATCCGAAGCGATGGCATAGAGGTCGCTGCGGAGAGCCTCCCAGCTTCCCATCTGGGCCAAAAGCCCGAATGCCGCCAAGCGGCCGCGGCGCGTCCCGTTCTCCAGCACGGCCTTCACCGCTTCGAACGTCCCCGACGCCCTGTTTTGTATCAGCCCCCGCGCGGCTGCGAGGCGGACCTTGGCGTTCCGATCGTCCAGGCCCGCCACCAGGCGCGGCATTGCCTCATCGGGCTTGAGTCGGCCCGCGCCCATCAAGGCGGCGGCGCGAATTCCGGCCTTCGGGTGGGCCTCGAAGGCTTGGAGCATCTCGCAATCGCCCACGGCCCCGGTCTCCGCCAGGCCGGCCACCGCACCCGGGCCGGCCTGATTGCCCTCTTGCCTCACGCACGCTCGATAGATCCCGGCGAAATCGCGGGCTCCATTCCTGCCCAGGCAGAATCGCGCCGCTTCGCGGACGCTTCTGGAATCGTCGAAGATCATGGGGTCAATCTGCGGCTCCAATTCCTTCAAGAGGGATCCGGGAATGACTTGCAGCGCATTCACCCTGATTTGGCGAATGGGGTCGTCGAGGAAACGCGACATCCAGCGTCCTGCCCCGGCCATGGGCTCCGCAGAAATTCGCCGGAGAAGCCACAGCCGGATTTGCAGGTCGGGGTCGGCCAGCGCCTTCTCGACAAGATCGGGTTGCTTGCCCGGCTGAACCAACAGCGCCTGATAGCAAAAGTCCCGGATCCTCGACGACTCGTTGTCCAGCCCTTGCCGGAGTTCGTCCGAGTGATGGAGGACCAAGGTCCTCACGATCGCCTCACCGACATCATTGAGGTCGACACGCGAAATGCGCTTCATCCACGGCAGCAGGTGAACCAATTCATGCAGGCGTGAACCCAGGTCCGCGTCGATGGCGGCAAGGAGCAAGTCCCGGGCGATGACGCGGATGGGCGGAACCCAGTCCGCGAGCCGAAGCACGAGGTAGGGGAATGCATCACGATGCCGGATCGCGCCAAGCCGGCGCAAAGCGTCCTCGCGCACGTAGCCGCTGTAACTCAGGGTGGCGATGCCCAGCGCGTGGACAGCTTGGTCCGGCGTGAACTGGGCAAGACGGGCGACGCTCTGATTGGTCAGATTCAAATGACGGAAGGCCGTGGCGGCTCCCGTCCAATCCTCGGGCTGAACGTTCCGCATCAAAACCCGAACCGCGTCGGCCGCTCCGGCCGCCAACTCCTCGTCCCGCTCTTCCACAAGGAGGTGGAAGATCCATCCCGCATGCTTCGGCTGTCCCAGTTCGGCGAACCTTGCGAGAGCATGGAGCCTCGCGGGCTTGCCCAAGTCGAGAAACCCCGAGGGGCGGCGAATCCGCTCAAAACAGAGATTCACGTCGTCCATCTCATCCCCGAGCGCGTGACCGACAGACCATGATGAAGATGCCCGCAACTAGATCTTGAGGGCCCAAGGCCCGTCTTAACAATCCTCGATATTGGCCACATGATATGACGGGGCTTCAGCCCTCGACCTCGAGCCACACCCCGGCACGCTCAGTCATGAGGACCATCGGCGGTATATCACAAATCCAGACGGTGATTGGATCGGGCTGTCGCGAAAACGCAATCATTTCGAATGAATTGGACCGGCACAGAGTGAGGAACCGCACCGATTCCTCAGCGGTGCGCATCAAAGCGCGCAGATTCTCGGGCAGCTCACTCCGAGGCGTCTTTCCGGCCAGAATCCTCGCGAAGTCGGCACGTTGACGCCAGACATCCAACAGTTGGGCTTTCGAAGCAGCGCAAGTCGTAGGCGTCTCAACCTCGCTGCGAGCATCAATGTCAAAACCGTGCCGCAACAAACAACCCTTGACTCGATCGCTGACCGCAACCATATCTTGCCTCACCCTTGAATCCGCTTGCCCCCGATCTCGCCCTACCCCCCCAAACGGCACCAATTTGTACCGCAGCGCCACCAACTCCGCGTTGGGCTTCTCCTTCTCCGGGTCCCTTGGCCCGATCGCCGTCGGGCTCACCACCTGGATCATCACCGTGTCGCCCGAACCTCTCTTGAGCGTCATCGGCTTCTCCAGCGCGATCCTCCCGCCGCCACGCCTCGGCTACAAAAACTCGGTCGTCCATTTCTCCGTCCCCCAAGGCAGCGCGTACTTCACGCGATCGCGGATTTTCCACTTCCCATCCTTCTCGACGAGTTCATAGCGCATTCGGTATTTCATGCCCGTGGATTGCTTCGACTCCACGATGACCTTCCCCCGCTTGGTCTCGATGCCGACGACCAATTCCCGGCTGAGGCCATGAACAATCTCGCTGGGCCAGCTCAGCCCCTTGTCCAACAGCCGCTCGGCTTGGTCGCCCGCCTCGCAGTGCAAGCGGTAGATCGATGCCAACCGAGCCTTGCCCTCGTCCCGGGCTGCCGCATATTCGGCCTCTGTGATCCCCTTTCTGATCCGATCGCCTAGGACAAGCATCTCGCGCTCCCAAGACTCCATGGCGATCCAGAATTCAAGGAGCACCCGCAGAGCAGGATGGTCCGACGGCACATCGGCGTGTTTCTTGTCATCCATGTCGATTTTCTGGAAAACTCTGGGAATTGTTCGATTTGTCCGCTACCTGCCCCCTACTCCCCAAACGGCACCAATTTGTACCGCAGCGCCACCAACTCAGCGTTGGGCTTCTCCTTCTCCGGGTCCCTTGGCCCGATCGCCGTCGGGCTCACCACCTGGATCATCACCGTGTCGCCCGCGCCGCGCTTGAGCGTCATCGGTTTCTCCAACTCGATGCGCACGCCGAAGCCGCCGCGGTCGATGACCACGGTCTGCCCCACGCAGGTCGCCTCGGCCAGGTCGCCCACCTCTTTCCCCGCCGCGTCGAGCACTTTTACGCTGGTGCGGTCCTCGGGCTTGGCGCTGGCGGCGGGGTGGTCCTTCTTGTTCGCCACGAAGGGGATCATCTCCCACGCCTCGGTGACGTAGCCGCGGAAGGGGCTCTTGAACCAGAAGTTGAGGAAGGCGTCGTCGTCGGTGATGCGCAGCTTCACCTCGGAGACGACGTGGTCGGGGTTGTAGGTGTAGGAGCGGGTCGCGACGACGGAGGAGTTGCGCACTTCGCCCGATCCTATGACGGTGTTGCCCTCGAGGTGGGCGTCGAGGTGCTCGCCGTCCGCGGCCACCAGCGGCAGTCCGTCGGCGGTCTGCCCCGCGAGCGTATGGATGCGGAACGTGGGCCACTGCGAGGGGTGCATGTTCTTGCCGTAGCCGGGGTATTCCAGCGTCGAGGCGAGCACCGTCCCCTTGCCGGGGACGACCATTTGGCAGAGCACGCCCCCGCTCCAGCCGATCTGCCCGGTGAAGGCGTTGCACTCCCAATTGGGCGTCATGCGCCCGTGGTAGCTGAGGATGTAGTAGCCCTTCCGCCGGGCGGCGAAGAACTCGTTCGCGCCGTTGATCGACTCCGTCACGTCCGGCCCGGGGAAGCCCTTCCACGCGTAGGGCCCCTCCTTCTGCGGCAAGAGCGGCGGAGTCCCCGCGGTCCGCGCGCTGTAGGGGCAGGGCGCGACCTCGTCGTTCAAGGTGTAGCTGTAGAACCGCTGCAGCCCCTCGCGCATCGCGATGAAGCGCGGGTCCTGCAGATCGTCGGCGACGCAGCCGAGCGTGTTGATGGTGTACGACCCGTAATGGAAGTCGTAGGCGAACTCCTCGTGGACCAGGCCGGAGGGGCCGAGCCCGACGCGCGGGCCCCACCCGCCGTGCATGAAGCGGTCGCAGAAGGTCTCGAAGAGCTCCTTCTGCATCGGGTCGCCCGTGGCCTCGGAGACGTAGCGCAGCCCGCAGAGGACGGTGGTGAAGGCGTTTCCGTTGACGCGCTCCCAGTTGCGGCAGAAGCCCAGGCGGTCGCCCGCGTTCAGGAACGCGTCGCGGAGCAGCTCCTTGATGTCGGCCGGCGCGTCCGACTCCTTGAGCAGCCGCCACGCCGGCCGCCACCAATGCCAGTCGTACGTGCCGAAGGCGTAGGCGAGGTTGGCCATCCCGCGCCACTGGATGGTCTTGACGTGGTCGCCCGGGCCGAGCGTGTTGATGCCGATGATCATGTCGCGGATGGCGACGTTCAGCGCCTGGCGGTTCTTGTGCATCATGTAGCTGAACATGATGGTGTCGGAGATGCAGCCCGCGGCGTAGGGGCCGTTGGGCGGGATGAACTTGTCGTTGCGGTTGGGGCGGATGTCGAGCCCCGGCGCGGGCGAGCCGAAGTTCAGGATCTTCACCGCCGCCGCCGGCGTGCCGTCGGCGTTCTTCACCTCGAAGTCGGCCGGCGCGAGCTTCTTGAGCCAGTCATGCAGTTTCACCTGCTGAGGCAGCCAGAAGACCTCCCCGTCATGCTCAATCGCCCCGCCGTGCAGCGCCCGCGCCGTCGCCTCGTCCGGCGCGTAGAAGGCCGGCACGCCGCTCATCATCGGCCTCGCCACCTCCTGCATCACGTTCCGCAGCAGCGTGAACTGCACCATGTACGACCCCGGCCCGTCGCCCACCTCCAGCGAAAAAACCTTGTCGTCCCAATCGCCCGCCTTCTCCGGCTTCGCCTCCGCGAAGACGATGCCCGACGTCGGCGTCCCCTCCGCCAGCACTTTCCCCGCTGGGTCGCGCAGCGTGAAATGCCGCGTCCGCGGGCGGTCGTGCTCCACCATCGCGATGGTGAGGCCCGACGTCCCCTTGGGGATGTAGACGAAGCGCTTCTTGAGGAAGTCGCCGGTGGGATGGACGAAGTACGGATTCCCGCCGACGGCCCACGCCAGCGCGGGGCTGAACTTCACCGTCGCGACGTGGTCCCGCGCCCCGACGAGCACCACGCGGTACATGCCCTTGGGCCCCTCGGGGATCGGGCGGACGAACGTGCGCACAGGCACCGCCGCGAGACGGTCGGGCGCGGTCAGCCCCGTCCAGCGGAACATCGGCGGGGCGCCGTGGTTCGTCTGGTAAAGGTAATACCAACCCTCGTGGTCCCACCCGCCCGTGGGCAATTGGCTGACGGGCGTGACCACGCCGTCGTCGGGGATGATCTCGCGCACGACGGCCTTGCCCTCGGGGTCGTAGACCTTCATGAGCACCTCGCGCGGCCCGGGCTCGACCAAGTTGAGGTCGCGCAGGTCGAGGCTGAAGGTGAAGGCCTTGCCCGTGGGGTTGTCGACCAGCAGCGTCAGCCCCTCGTAGAGCCGGAAGGTCGTGCCCTCGGCGTCGAGCGGCGCGAAGCGGGCCGGGGGCTGGGGCGGGGCGGCGGGTTGCGGCTCGGCCATCGCGACTCGCGCGGCGAACACGGCGACCAGCATCAACCCAAACGCGACAACCTTCGCGGCGAACCGGCACGCGGATGTGGACATGGCAACCTCGTGATGAGATGGAGCGATTCCGCATAGGGTACCACGCGCCCATGGCCCCATCAGGCGAAGCCTGATCCGAGACGGCCACTGTGTGTCCGTTCTTCAGGCGCAAAGAGGTACTCCGCCGCGCGCGAAGCGCCGACCTCGCGGAAACGCCGTGGTCCACCCTCGAAACCACATCGACAGCATCATGCAGTTCGCGTCATCGGTTTGCCGCAACTCAAAAGCTCCCGACGAGTCGCGCGGGCGGAGTACCGCCTCGCCCGGTCTTCGGACACACAGTGTCCGGCTCTGATCAGGATCGATACGATGACGTAAATTCGTCGCCCGCCGCCTCCCGGACCTCATCCCCCGGACCCACCCCATGCCCTCCTCCTTCCAACCCCAACTCGACTCCTTCCAAACCCTCGGCTACTGCCTCTTCCCGCGCGTCGTTCCCGCCTCGCTGCTGGCCGACCTCCGCCGCAGCGCCGAACTCGCCCGCGAGATCGCCCACCGCCTCCGCGGCCCCGACGCCCAGCGGCTGCAGCCCCTCTCCGCCCACCTCGCCCCCGCCGACATGCGCCCGCTCGAGGACCTCTACGCCCTCCCCAACCTCCGCGCCGCCCTCGCGGCCATCCTCCCGCCCAGCCACCGGCTCAACGTCGCCACCATCGGCGTGCTCTTCGAGCCCTCGCAAAAGCCCTACACCACCCACTGGCACCGCGACGCCCGCGACGTCAAGGACCCGCAGCGCCTCGCCGCGTGGGAATCCACGCAGAACAATCCCGACTGCTGGAACCAGATGAACCTGCCCCTCTACGAGGACACCTGCACCTGGGTCGTCCCCGCCAGCCACAACCGCCCCGACTCCCCCGGCGAGGCCGCGTGGCTTGCGAGCCAGGACCTCCCCGACCCCCGCCCCGCCCCGACCACCGACGAGGAGCGCGAGCACCGCAGCCTCGACAACGTCCGCGCCATGCCCGGAGGCCAGCGCGTCGTCCTCGACGCCGGCGACCTCCTGCTCTACCGCAACACCCTCTGGCACCTGGGCAACTACACGCCCTACAAGCGCCGCGCCACGCTGCACGACAACCCCATGTCGCCCGAGGCCCTCAAGCTCGGCGGCGAGGCGCTGGCGAAGCGATAGACTCATCGCCCTGCCCACGAAACGCCCTCGCCGCACCGGCGCGAGGCGGCGAGACCCGACGACGATGACAACGCCCCTCACCTCATCCGCCTCCCCGTCTTCCCCGCCCGCCTCCGCCTTCGGCATCGTCCTCTCCAAGGACGTCATGCTCCCCATGCGCGACGGCCTGCGCCTCGCCACCGACCTCTACCGCCCCGCCCGCGACGGCGAGCCCCTCCCCGGCCCCTTCCCCGCCATCCTCTGCCGAACCCCCTACGACAAGACCGACCGCCGCTACGCCGAATTGGCCGACCTCTTCACGCCCCGCGGCTACGTCGTCGCTTTGCAGGACATGCGCGACCGCTACCGCTCCGAAGGCAGCGGCGACTACGAGCACACCGCCACGCCCCACGAGGGACGCGACGGCTACGACACCGTCGAGTGGCTCGCCTCGCGCCCGTGGAGCAACGGGAAGGTCGGCATGGTCGGCAGCTCCTTCGCCGCCGTCACGCAGGCCCGCGCCGCCCTCGAGCGCCCACCCCACCTGGCCGCCATCTGGCCCGACGTCACGCCCACCAACAACTTCCACCATCAGACCCGCGAGGGCGGCGCGATGCAGCTCCAGATGTTCTGGGCCCTCTTCGTCCACGCCCAGGACTCGCAGGACATCCGCCACGATCCCGCGAAGCAGGCCGAGGTCTGGAACGACCTGCGCGACATGCGCAAGCTGCTGCTCGGCATGCCTTGGCGACCCGGCCAGCTCTCCCTGCGCCACACGCCCAAGCTCGAACAGACCCTCTTCAACTACTACACGCGCGGCCGCTACGACGCCTGGTGGGCCGAGGAACGCAACGACTACACCGCCCACTTCCACCGCCACGCCGACATTCCCGCCACCTTCTCCACCGGCTGGTACGACGCCTACACCCACGCGATGACCGGCTACTTCTCCGCGATGGCGGCCAAGAACCGCACGCCCCAGCGCCTCGTCGTCGGCCCCTGGAGCCACGTCGGGATGCGCGGCGACTCGCCCTTCCTCAACGACGTCGACTTCGGCCCCTCCAGCGCCTGGGGCGTCTCACGCTACTTCGAGGAGCAACTCCGCTTCTTCGACCGCTGGCTCAAGGGCATCGACAACGGCATCGAGCGGGACCCGCCCGTCCGCCTCTTCGTCATGGGCGGCGGGACCGGCCGGCGCACCCCCGAGGGCCGGCTCGACCACGGCGGCGCCTGGCGCAGCGAGCGAGAATGGCCCCTCGCTCGCGCCCGCCCCACGCCCTACTGCCTTCACGCCGACGGAACACTCTCACCCGCCCCGCCGCACGACGCTGACGCCTCGCGCTCCTTCACTTTCGACCCGCTCAACCCCGTCCCCAGCATCGGCGGCTCGCTCTGCGCCATCATGGAACTCCCCGCCCCCGCCGCCGCTGGGAACGTCGAGGCGATGTGGACCCGCTTCCTCAACCCCGTCCTCCGACTGCGAAACCTCCTCGGCCCCGGCCCCTACGACCAGCACGAGACCGCCAACGTCTTCGGCGCCCACGCCCCCTACCGCCGCCTGCGCGACCGCGACGATGTGCTCGTCTTCCAAACGCCCCCGCTGCCCGAGCCCCTCGAAGTCACCGGCCCGATCGCCGTCCACCTCTGGGTCGCCTCGACCGCGACCGACACCGACTTCACCGCCAAGCTCATCGACGCCTACCCGCCCAGCGAGGACTACCCCGAGGGCTTCGACCTCAACCTCTGCGACTCGATCATCCGCTGCCGCTACCGCGAAGGCTGGGACCGCGAGGTGCCGATGGAGCCGAGCAAGCCCTGCCGCGTGACGATCACGCTCCCGCCGACCAGCAACCTCTTCGCCCGCGGCCACCGCCTCCGTCTCGACATCTCCAGCAGCAACTTCCCCCGCCTCGACGTCAACCCCAACACCGGCGAGCCCGTCGGCCAACACACCCACACGCAGCCGGCGACGAACACGGTCTTCTGTGACCCGACGCGGCCATCGCACGTGGTGGTGCCGGTGGTGTGAGGCAACTGGCCGGCGCATCGACCGACGCATTCATCCAAGGATTGAAAGCCCGTGTACCTTGACGCCGACGTTGCCCCCGGCCGCAACGACCGATGATGAACGCGAGTACCGCCGCCTCGACGACGTCCGCGCCATGCCCGGTGGCCAGTGCGTCGTCCTTGACGCCGGCGACCTCCTGCTCTGCCGCAACACCCTCTGGCACCTGGGCAACCATACGCCGTACAAACGGCGCGCGACGCTGCACGACAACCCGATGTCGCTCGAGGCGCTCAAGCTGGGCGGGGAGGCGCTGGCGAAGCGGACAAGCTAGCCGATGTGGCCGAAGCTGAGTCGTTGGGCCGGGTCGGGGCGCGAAAGCGGGAGTCGGTTCCTGCCACCTATTCCGTCCGGTCCAGTGCAGTGTTGGGTTATACGGCCGCCGTTGCCGCCTCTTCAAAGGTGATTTGACCTGCGGCGTGCTGCTCGAACCATGACTTTGCGCCTTCCGTGACATAAAGGAACCCGACCCCCTGCGCGCCGAAGATGTCCTGCCCCTGCCAAGTGCTCCTGACCAGCTTGATCTGCCGCCGGTGTTGCACGATCCGTTGCTCACGACGCGTCTGCGCATCGCGGTTCAATTCGAGCGCCCAAAGATTGCCCATCTCCTCGGCTGCTTCTGCGGAATGCGGTTGACCCAGCACGTAATCCTCCGGCTCGCCGGACTCTGGGTGCTCGGCGGGTTCGTCTGCCTCTTGATCCCACGTGTTGCAGTCAGAGCGGACGATGAGGCGCTTCACGACGGTCTCAAATCCGAAGCCCTTAAGGCCTGACCGCAGGAGTGCTTGGCGCATCTCCTCTGTGACGACGATTTCTCCAAACCCAGGCAGCGTGATCGGCGGCACGAACGGTCCGGTGCGCTCAAGTTCAAGAGCACCCCCGTCTCCACGATGCGCCATTCCTTGGGTAAGAATGTCGCCGTAGTCGCCCCATGGATGATTAGGATGGTCAACGGTGTAAAATCGAGGTGTCATTGACCGGGATTTCGCAGTTGGGCTTTGGGGAAGCAAAGGAGGCAGGTCTGCTCCGTCGCAAACCTCACTTCAAGACTGCATTCGGCGGATCAAGCCGCCGATCAAACGCCGGATTTCCAAGGATTATCGAGGCGTCCACCAGAGGTCGACCCCGATTCTCCACCCCATTCCGGAGGTTTGCGACGGAGCACGTCAGGAACCGTTGTCGCCTTGCCCGCGATCATTGAAACATCCGCGATTCCCATCGCCACGCCCCCCTCACTTCTCAAACCTCACGCAATACACCGGCGGCAGGTGCTCGCTCACCGTCTGCCAGGACTCCCCTTGGTCGTCGCTGATCCACAGCGACCCGGTCGTGGTGCCGAACGCCAGCGATTTGCCGGTGGAATCAATATCGAGCGCGTGGCGGTAGGTGATGTCGTACGCGTGCTCCTGAGGCAGGCCCTTGCTGAGCACGTCGAAGGTCTTGCCGCCGTCGCGGGTGCGGGTGACCACCACCTTGCCGTCGACGGGGATGCGCGTCTCGTCCTTCTTGGCCGGCACGAACCAGGCCGTCAGCGGGTCCTTGGGGTGAACCGCAACGGCGAAGCCGAAGACCGACGGGCCGGCCGAGGGCAGTTCGGCCCACTTCTGGCCGGCGTTGGTGGTGCGGAAGATGCCGTTGTGGTGCTGGATCCACAGGTGGTCGGGCTTGCCCGGGCATTGCACCACGATGTGCGGGTCCTGGGCCGTGGGCTCCTCCGCCTGCTCGGGCGGCATGTACTCGGCCCGGAGTCCCTTGCAGCGCGTCTCCCAGGTCTTGCCGCCGTCGGTCGTCGCCCAGACGCCGCCGGAGGAGATGCCCAGGGTGATGTGCTTGGGGTCGCGCGGGTCGACGCAGACAGAGTGGATGCCCGGCCAGTCGGCCCCGCCGCCGGACCATTTTTTGCGCGTCGGGTGGTCCCAAAGCGGGCGGTTGATCTCCCAGGTCTCGCCCGCGTCGTCGGAGCGGAATAGCCCGCCGGGGATCGTGCCGCACCAGAGTCGGCCGTCCTCGTTTTTCCCGCCGCTCTCCATCGCCCAGATGAGCTGCAAGGTACTTGGAACGGTCCGGCCAAACATGTCGACCACGGGCTTCTCGCCCTCGGCCAGCGGCGGGAAAGCGGGGGCCTTGACCTCGGTCCAGGTCTTGCCGCGGTCGCGAGAGCGGTGCACCTTCTGGCCGAAGTGGCCGTGGCTGATGCAGGCGATGATCATGTCCTTCGCCGCGTTGGCGTGGACGATGGGCAGGTTCTGGGCGAGGAAGTCGGTCTTCGTAATCGCCCACTTGCCGGACTTCGCGCGCTCGATGGTGAAAAGCCCCTTGCGCGTGGCGGCGAGGACACGTTCGGCCATGACTCAACCTCCTGAAAGTGCTTGGATGACCCAAATCTTCGCCCGCGGCCCGACGGGGTCGCTCAGGCGCTCGCGGTCGCTGATCATCTCGCCGTCGACGAAGACGGCCATGTGCTTGCGCACGGCCCCGTGCTCGTCCAGCACGTAGTCGCGCACCAGCCCGTGCGTGGCGAAGTAGTCGCCCAGGGCGGCGCCGACGGTGCTGCCCTGGACGTCCGCCTCCGGGCAGGCGACGTGCTGGCGCAGGTTCGAGGTGAAGGAGACATGGGGCATGGAGGGATTATGGCGAGGGGAGCGGTGCGGAGTCAACGGAAACGGGATGTTGAAATGGCCGGGTTCAAAGGCGTGTCGATCCGAAGTCCTCTTGGCCGTGGCTTACTGGATGACCGCCGGCCCGACGCGACGGTGGCCACGCCGTCGGCAAGGGCGACATTCAAGGGGGGGGGAACGACGCACGTTTCTCCGAGGCTCGTAGTTCCGCGTTCACGCGGGCATTTGAGGAACGAAATCACCCCGCCCGCGCGATCGGGATGAAAACGAAGAGCCGCCTGAAAGCGGAACTACGAACCACAGACCGGACCTCACGCGGTATCGTTGTTCGAGCGGACCCGCGACGCGTCGCGCGTCGGAGTCCAGCCAGTTCATTCCGACCAACGGTTCCCGCGCTTGCCGCGAGCAAACCTTCGGAGCCCTTCATGTCGTTCATCCTCCGTCCCGCCCAGCGTTCCTGCGTCGCCTCACGGGTCCCGCGCGCCTCCGCGCGGGCGGCGCGGGAAAGCCTGCTCGACGACGCCGACGTGCAACGCGGTTTCGTTCACACGGCCACGCCCATGCCCGCGTTCGACGACACCGCCTTCCGCGTGATGGCCGATCGGCGGGAGTTGATCGTGGCCGTCCATCTCGCCAACTCCATGGGCGCGCGGGCCGCCGACGACTCGATCGAGATCTTCATCGACCCCCTGCACGACCACCTGGGTTTCTTCCAGTTCATCTTCACCCGGCAATCCCCGCTGCCGCAGGTCTTCCATCACCTCCCCTACGGCGATGCGGCCTCCACCGCGTTCCGCCACATCCAGGTGCGAGGCTTTGCATGGGGGAGCGAGAAGGCCCGCAACGTCATCAACCAGGTCGAGAGCTACGAGACGCTCCACGTCCGCTTCGGCGTCGACGACGTCTTCCGCAACGGGCCGGTCTGCGGGTTCAACGTCTGCCGATACCGCCCGGCCTTCAAGGAGGCGTCGTCGTGGAACCTCTGCGCGGGCAACGGCTTTGTCGACGCGACGAGCCTCGGCCACCACCCGCTGGACCGGCGCGTGCGCGCCAAGGCGCGGATCCGCAACGGCCGACTCAGCGCGGCGCTGCCCTGGCCCAAGTCGCCCGCGCCGGGCCGCCATCGGCTCTACCTGCACGGGGACGCATCGCCGCTGGAGCCGGGGATGTTCCATTTCGACTTGCCGCCGACAACACTCGCTCGCCGCCGACAGCAGTCGTCGGATTTCGCGCTGGGGATGTTCTACGACATTCCCGACGACCTTCGCTCCACCCATTTTTCGCCCGACCGCCTGGCGGCCGAGATGGACTTGCTGCGCGCATGGGGCATTCGGCGGGTGAGCTGGATCGACTATGGGCCCACCGACCGCAGCCGGTCGTTCTGGGAGTGGGCCAGCTCGCTGCCGAACGCGCGGCGGACGATGGCCGAGTGCGGCGACATGCTGCCGTTGGCGGCGCGGCAGTGCCGCGAGCGGGGCATGACCTGCTACGGCGTCGTCAAGCCGTTCGACATGGGGTTCAGCGAGCCGGAGTTCGACCGCCCCGCGCCCGACCGTGTGCCCGAGGTCGAGAACCGATGGGCGGCCGTGCTCGACGAGGTGGCGGCCAACCCCTCGTCGGTCATGACGGCCAACCCCGCGTGGGAGCGGCCATGGACGCCGCCGATCACGCGGCTTCGCGTCTCGTCGCAATCCCCGCTGCCGCCGCTGGGCCGCGCGGAGGTCGAGTTGCTGGTCAGCGACGACAACCGCCGGTACGCCGTCTACCGCGGGCGGTTCGCCCTGCGCCAAGGCACCGCCAGCGTCCCGCACGTGCGCCACACGCCCGCGGGATTGCAGGATGAGCCGGGCCGGCGGCGGGAGCACTTCCTGGAGCTCACCGGGCTGGCGCTGCGGACGCGATATGCAGCCATCCGATTCAAGCGCGAGGGCGTGCGCACGGGTCGCTCGAATCCGGCTTGCTCTTCAGCAAGGATTGGCCGGGCTGGGCGAACCAGACGCCGCGGTGGATCAGCCCGATGGTTTGTGAAGGCCGACCGCTGGGCATGGTGTTCGAGTTGCCCCAGCGCGTGCAACAGACGCTTGAGCCGATGGACCCCGCCTCGCGGGCGGTCTGGCTGGCGATGGTGCAACGCGTCATCGACGCCGGGTGCGATGGGGTGGACATCCGGCTGTTCTGCATGCACCACTGCTGCCCCGATTGGCTGCGCTACGCCTTCGCCGCGCCGGTGCGCGAGGCCTTTGCGGCCCGCTACGGCCGGCCCGTGGAGGCGACGGAGGCCGACTATGAAAAAGTGCGGCTGCTGCGCGGCGAGGCGGTGACGCAGTTCCTGCGCGACGCCAAGGCGCTGACGCACGCCGCCGGCCGCAAGCTCGTGGCGCACGTGGAATGCGGCGTGGAGGTCCCGCCGCATCTGCACACGCGGATGCAACTCCACCTGGATTGGCGGCGATGGGTCCGCGAAGGCCTCGTGGACGAGTTGATGCTGAAATACTGGGGCAGCCAAAGCGTGTGGGTGCACGAAGAGGTGCTGCCGCTGGCGAAGCGGCATGGCCTGCCCGTCCACATCTGCGACATGAACTTCACGCTCAACAGCCCCACCGGCGTCGAGCGGGCCCGGCGGCTGGCGGCCGAGGCGCTGGCCGCGGGTTTCGCGGGCTTTTCGTTCTACGAGACGCACAGCTACCTGAAGCTGAACCCGCGTGGCCTGCCGACGGTGATCGGCCACGCCGACCACGCCATCCGCGCGGCCGCGGACGCATGCGGGGTGTGATCCAACGATTCAAGGGGCGGTACCTCTTGACCGCAATCGCGTTGTAGTCATCAGCGATCTGGACGCTGCGGCTGATCGGCGGTGGGACATCAGCCGACAACCTGCGGGAAACGCAGCGCAGGGTCCCCGAACCAGGACGGCGGCAGTTTTGCATCCAGGGCCAAGATGCATCGAGTCTCGCGCCTCTTCACCTCTGTGCCGGACTTCTGCCAGTCCAGCGTGCGTCGATAAAACCAACGGCCATTGGGCAACTCGACGGGGTCGAGGTAATCGACGCGCTCGCCGCCCGGCTCGCCAGAACACAATTGGCCATCCAGCTCGAAGCTCAGGGGCAGATCATCTCGCGTCGTGTCAAACCAGCCGGCGATGCTGTATTGCGGCGGCCCGTCCGTGCCGGGCGGGGGCGGAGCCCTGTGCTTGGTAAGGCCAACAACGCCCGGGCGCTGGGGGTCATGCAAGACGCGGTAGACCGATCCGGCCTGGCCCCCGAACCACCGCCGGCCAACCCAGGCGCCGCCGCTGTGGTAGCTGCGCCAAATCGATGTCACTTGAGCCCGATGGCTGGCGTCGAGGATCTCCATGCCGTCGCCCTGACCGGTGAGCCGTCCTTTGTCCTTGTCGAAATGGCCGACCCACAAGCGCGATCCGTCGCTGGTCACCAGATTGTCGGGCACGGCCTCTCGAATCGCGTCAAGAACCTGCTCTAACGACAAGTCCGGCCAAGCCGGCAGGTCCTGCACCGATGCGCGGCCGCCCTGACTTTGACTCGGGGCGGCGTCAGGCGCGAGGCTGTATCTCAGGTTCAGGAAGCGATCACCCTCCTGTGCGGCGATCATGATCCGGCGCTCGCCGCCGGTGGGTTTCCCCTCATCGTCCAGTCCCCAGCTCAGGCGGACGATCACGCCATCGCCGATCCCGTGGACAACACGGTGGTCCAAGCGATCCAGCAGCGGCCAAGCTTCTTTCGGAGGGCGCAGGTCTTCGATGGGCAGGCCTTGGGGCACACCCAGTTCATGGATGCCGGCGACCGGGGGTTGATCGTAGGCAATGGTATAGGTGGCTTCGGCGATCTGCGTCTCTCCCGGCACGAACTGCCGGATGCGAACCTCCTCGACGCGCTTGGTGATCGGATCGATGAACAGGGTCATCGACGCCGGGCCAAGACCCGCGTTTCGAGAGGCCGAAGGCGGCGCGGTCAGTTCCACGCACGCCCGGCCTTCGCGCTCGCCGGAACTCACCTGGGGCGATGGGTCCGCCGGGCCCGCGCGTATGATGCGGAGGCAGCCTTCCACGCTCAGGAGATCCTGCAGGGGGAGCAGCGTCCTGCGCTGTTCATGCGCCGGCCATTCCTGCAGGGATAGAACGCCGGTCTGGCTGTAGTAGGACAGCAGCCGCGGCTCGGGCTTGGCGACGGCGTAGACGACGCTCCAAGGGTGGCCAGGCACCTCGAACCTCCCGGCGAAACAGCCTGTGTGGGGCTCCAGGTACGCGAGCACCTGACAACCGTAGCCCACGGCATCGCACACGGCCGTCTCACTGCGGCGCTCGATTCGGATCCAGCAACGCGAAGTCGTCGAGAAGGTCTGTTCAGGCGGTGTCGACATGTGGCAATCGCACCTTCGTCAAGCCAGCCTGGCGGGGACGGGATTCGATCCACTGAAAGCCATTCGCCAACTCGCATTCCGCTGCCGGGCCGCAGGATGCTCGGGGGCCCGTCGCTCACGGAAGAGAGACGTTGTGGTGGATCTCCTGCACGTCCTCGAAATCGTGGAGCATGTCGAGAAGCTTCCGGAACGTCTCCAGATCCTCGCCGCTGAGCGTCTTGTTTGCCTGCGGAAGGAAGGTAATTTCCTGGACCTCGAACTCGAGGCCTGGAAACGCCGCGAGCAACGCCGTCTTGGCTTTGTAGAAGTCGGCGGGAGGGGCGAAGACCGTGATGACGCCATCCTTGCTGGTGACGTCCTCCACGGCGACCTCCGCGGCGAAGAGGGCCTCGATCACCTTCTCCTCGTTGTCGGCCTTGAATGAAATGACCGCCAAGTGGTCAAACGACATCACGACGGACCCGCTGGCGGCGATCTTGGCCCCGATCTTGCCGAAGCAACTGCGGACATCGGAGATGGTGCGGGTGATGTTGTCGGTCAGGCAATCGACGATGATCAAGGAGCCGCCGGGGCCAAACGCCTCGTAGCGCATCGGTTGGAAATCCTCGCCGCCCTTGCCGGCGGCTTTCTGGATCGCCTTGTCGATCACGTGGCTCGGAACGTTGTCGCGCTTGGCTTTTTCGACAAAACTCCGAAGAACCGGATTGGCGTCGGGGTCGGGGATGCCGTTCTTGGCCGCCATGTACAACTGCTTGCTGTACTTGGAATAGACCTTGGAGTTCTGCGCCGCGGTCTTGAAGATGGCGTGCTTGCGCTTCTCGAATACTCGTCCCATGCGGATTCTGCCTTTTTGCGTTACCAACGGAGGCGGGCCTTGAGCGATCCCGCTGCATCATCTTAGGGCAATTGATTGTCGGGGAAAGAAACGGGGAGGAAACGGGGGCAGGTCCATCCGATTGAAGCGGCGCAGGCCCAGGCTTGGGCCCCCCGCCGTCCCCGGCCCGCGCGGCTCTGGGGTTCGGAGTTCCGCGTTCACGCGGTCTTTGGAAAACGACAACCGCCGCGGTTCCGCGACTCAAGAGAAGACAAATGCCCGCCTATAGGCGGAACTCCGAGCCAAGATCCGCCCGCGCGTGCAACCGTCTCGCAACCCACAGGCCAAGCAGTGCGAGCGGCAGGATGCCCGCATGGCGGGAAGAGGAACCGGCGCACCGCGGATCACTTCACGTACGACTCGACCACCGCCTGGGTGAGGCGGTTGAAGTGCGAGTAAAAGCGGCGTTGCTCGGGGTCGGGCACGTCCCACAGCCGGCGGGGGAAGATGGTGTGCTCGCTGAACTGCCACTTGTCCTGGGGCTGCATGTAGAGGTGGAGCGTGCGGCGCTCGCGCGGGCCCGTGCCCCACTTGCCGCAGTGCCAGATGCCCGAGTTGACGAGGATCACCGACCCGGCCGGGGCGAACATCTCGACTTCGTTCTCGTAGTGGATGCTGTCGGGGGCGATCTTCTCCGGCGCCTTTTCGACCAGGTGGCTGCCCGGGATCAGGCAGTAGCGGGCGGTCGTCTCGTCGACGTCGGTGAGGTAGTAGATCATCGACAGCGCGGTGACGCCGTACTTGTTCTTGGGGTTCGGGCTGGTGTCGCGGTGCCAGCCCTCCACGCCGGGCTTCTGGTTGCCCTCGCGGATCATGATGGAGTGCTCGCTGAAGACGATGTTGGGGATGATCGCCTGGGCGAGGGGCATGAAACTGGGGTGGCGGATCAAGTAGTCGAGCTCGGGCATGCCCATCAGGCACTGGGCGGCTTGCGAGCGGGCCCCGGTGCCCCAGAAGTTGGGCCACTTCTTGCGGTGGTCGTCGATCACCGCGTTGGCTTGGTCGACCTCGGCGCGGGTGAGGACGCTGGGGAAGAGGACGTAGTCGTTCTTGGCGAAGAACGCGACTTGCTCATCGAGCGTCGAGGGGGCGGCGAGCGTGGACATGGCGGGGTCTCCGTGGCCGGATTTTCCGGCAGGATTCAGTGTATCGCGGGAGGGAGGATTCGGGCAGGAGGCAGAGAAAAGGCGTCAGGCAGAGGTCAGGCCAGAAAAGGGCGTCGAGAATGCTCCGTCGCAACCGCAACCCTTCAGGATGAGGCCCGGATTCAGGAACGGCACATCGCCGACACCCGGAAACTCCTCGGAAATCGGCGCGCACTCAAACGCATCCAAGACACGGCCGACCGCGGCCGTGCTCTTTTTGCGCCTGCCGAGGGGTGAGGAGTGGAGAGAGAAGTGCGAGGTGAGAGGAGCTTGGCGAGAGGAGAGAATGGCATCCAAGGCAGAGCCGATTCCGACCATTCTGTTTTGGCGCATTGAGCCCCAACGGGGCGTGATGTGATAGCCCGGGGCAACGCCCCGGGTTGGGTCGTCGTATTGGATTCAAGCCCTGTAGGGGCGCAACCTCGCCGCAGGGAAATCAGTTTC
>JAPLMQ010000022.1 GCA_026386955.1 Planctomycetota bacterium | reverse complement strand
CTTGATCTCCGGTCCCTTCATCCCCCCGTACTGGTTCCGCCAGCGGTGCAGCGTCTGCTCAGACACCCCCAGTTGCTGGCAGACCTGCCCCACGTTCGCCCCGCCCGCCAACGCAGCCTCCGCCTCCCGCAACTTCGCGATGATCTGCTCGGGCTTGTGCTTCTTGCCTGACATCCTTGAGTCTCCTTGGCCGCCCTGCGGCGGCCGGTCAAGACTCTCATATCACTTGGACCAGTTTTCGGGGGGCAGGCCACCGTCGCTTGCGCTTCCGGCTAACAATGCAAGCTCAACCGGCGCGGGACTGTGATTGGAGGCGGATTCGGCCTCAGGAAGGACGCCTGCCTCGCCACCGCAGCTTCAGCTCCTGCACGCCCGCGCAGCAGGCCGGCGCAGGGACCGCGATGAGCGCCATCAGCAGCGCCATCCAGGCCCAGACCGCATTGTCGGGCCAGGAGATGTCGCGCGATTGCCCGATGAGGGCGATTCCGATGGCCACAGGAAGGACGACCAACGCGAGATACGGCAGCAGCATCGCGAGAACGCTGAACCGGCGCAGAGGCCAGGCGCAGAGCCCCGCCACGGCGCCGACGACGGCGGTGAATCCGATCGCCCAGGGAATCAGGGGGTCGTGGAGCGTGTCGAGGGTGAGCCAGAACATACGGGCCTTGCCGCGGGTCAAACATGACGATTGTGGCGCGGCGACAATCGTACACCATTCCGCTGGACTCCCCATCATGCGGGAGACTCCCGCTTTCGCGATTGGCGATTGACGTATGCCATCAATCCGCCGCCAACCAGGATTCCAATGGGATGGGTGATCCATACGCTGATCGCGTGGACGCGGTTCCAATGCCATACCTGGGACGAGACTTGCGTGTATTTGCCGTGGTCCGCAACGAAGTGTCGGTCGCCTTCGACCTTGCCTGAGATCGCGTTGCCCCCAATGGCGATCGTCTCAATGCTGAATGCGAGGAAGTTGAGCAGGGCCAAGCAAAACAGGGCCATGCCAAGCGCGTTCAATCCCTTCAGCCACCGCTCGCTTCGATCTATCGGACTGGACATGGAAGCCTCCTCGGAGGATGGCGCGAGGTTGGACGTTAATCCGCGCCTTGCTCAGTTCCACCCCAGCCTGAAAAAGACCGCGGTGAAGATCAGGTCGGCGATGATGATCGAGACGATGGAGTGGACGACGGTGTTGGTCGTCGCCCGGCCGACGCCGGCCGCCCCGCCCGTGACCGAGAGGCCGTTGTAGCAGGCGATGGTGCCCATGATCGCGCCAAAGACGCCAGCCTTCCAGACCCCCGTGAGGAAGTCGGCCAGGACGAGCTGGTCGATCGTGTTGTTGAAGTAGACGCCCGCGCCGATGCCCAGCCCCAGCACGCCGATGAGGCCGCCCGCGAAGACGGCGATCACGTCGCCCAGCACGCAGAGCACGACCATGCTGATGATCGTCGCGAGCACGCGCGGGAGCACGAGGAACCGAACGGGGTTGAGGGCGTGGGCCTCGAGCGCCTCGACCTCCTCGCCGACGACCATCGTGCCCAGTTCGGCGGCGATCGACGCGCCGGCGAAGCCCGTGAGCACGATCGCCCCGATGAGCGGGCCCAGCTCGCGGAAGATGGCGAGGCCCACGACGTTGGCAACCATCTCGGTCTGGCCGAGGTTGTCGAGCAGCGGCGCGACCTGGAGGACCAGGATGAGCCCGATGCAGCTGCTGACGAGGGTGATGACGCCGATGGAGCGGACGCCGACGCGGACGACCTGGGCGTAGGCCGCGCGCCTTCCGAAGCGGACCTCGCGCAGGACGACGCTGCGCCAGAGCCACCGCCCGGCGTCGAGCGTGAGCCCCGCGACGCCGCCGAGGTATTCGAGCGTCTCGACGGCGGGACGGCCGACGCGGGCGACGCCGCGGCGGATCGGGCCGGGGGTACGAATTCCGGGGGCGGGAGTCTCAGAAGTGGTCATGCCTTCTTGGCGCCCTCGAGGTCGGGCGCGATGCTGAAGACCGTGTTGAGCCGGGCGATCTCGAAGATGCCCTTGACCTTGGGCTGGAGCCCGAAGAGGACGAGCTTGGCGTTGGCCCGCCGCTGGGCCTGGAAGAGCTCGACCAGCGTGGCGACGCCCGAGCTGTCCATGTAGGGGACGCCCGAGAGGTCGAGCACGAGCCGGGCCGGCTTCTTGGCGGCGACGAGCTCGAGCAGCTTGTTGCGGAGCCCCGGCGAGCGGCTGTAGTCGATCTCGCCCGCGAGCGTCGCGACGACGCCGTCGGGGAGATCCTGCGAGCCGGCAAAAGACGCGTCTGACTTCGCCATCACTTTTCCCCTGTTTGCGAACCACCGCCGACCAGGCGCTTGACCATGCGGAGCGTCACGCCCCGCCCATCGTCGCGCCGGCGGTACTCAACCTTGTCCATGACTTCCTGGATGATGTGAACCCCCAGCCCGCCCGGCTTGATCTCGTCGAGCGGCCGGGACTTGATCTTGCCCAGGTCGACCCCGGCGCACTGGTCCTCGATGACGAACTGCACCGCGGCGGCGCCCTCGTCCTTGATCGGATCGATGCGGATCCAGATCGGCTGGTCTTCCTTCCCCCCGTAGCCGTGGCGGATGACGTTCGCCATCGCCTCGTCCACCGCGAGCACGACCTTCCCCGCAGTCTCGGCGTCGAAGCCCATCTTCTGCGCGGCCGTCTCCACCAGGGCCCGCGCGACCGCGAGGTAGTCCGGCTTGCTGACGACTCGCAGTTCGATCTGGGCGTGCCCGGCGCTCACGTGTCGCCCTTGCTGCCGGATTGCCGGCTTGGTTGCCTTGGCTGGATCGGGTCGGATCGGGAGTCATTGCCCAGGACGCGTCGAACTCACCGGCTGGGCCGTCGTGGGGTAACGCCCGCTTTTCGCGGCCTGCGTCCACGCCTCCACCGCCGGCTTGCGCTCCTGGGCCGAGGCGTAGGGATTGTATCCCATCCGCGTGCCGGCGATCTGCTCCAAGGCGTGGATCGAGAGCATGCGCACGGCAGGGTCGTCGCTGTCGAGCTGCTCGACAAGGTCGGGCACGGCCCGCGCGTCGCGCGCCTCGCCGGCGTGGCGGATGGCGTAGAGCTTGGCCGCGGGGTTGTCGGAGTGCATCCCGCCTTCGTGGGCACGGGGGCCGCAGCCGGGGAGGAGGATGATCGCGAGGGCCAGCGCGGAGGCGGAGGAAATGCGGATCAGGGAACGCATGCGATGCATGGCGGCCATGCTACCGGCGGAGGGCATGTCTTGTTAGCCGGAAGCGCAAGCGACGGGACCGGGGTCACTCAATCCACGGCCAGGATGTGCTCCAACGATCGCGCACAATCCCACGATGGGCTGGTCCCGCCGATATCTGTTCGGTTGTCTGCGAACTCTGGCCCGGCTGTCGATTGTTCGACCCCCGTCCCGTCGCTTGCGCTTCCGGCTAACAATGCTTGGCAATCCTGCCTCACTCCGGCGGCTGGCTTCGCTCCAGCGGCGCGGGAGGGGCGTGGGCCTTCTGGTGATCGGCCCACGCGGCGTCGATCTCGGCGACGTCCATCGGCGTGATCCCGGGCGACAGCGGACGATCGAGCACAGGCAAGACCAAGCCGGCCGATCCCAGCGCGAAACGCAGCGAGACGCCGTCGTCCGCCGGCGGCTCGGCGGCGACGCGGGCCATTCCGAACTCGCGGGCCGCGACGATCGCACGGTGGCGGGCCGACTGGTCCGCGAGGCTGAACGGCATGGTGAGCAGGTGGGCGGGCGTGTTCTTGGCGAGCCACTCGACGTTGCGCACGTCGGCGTGGCCGAACGCGATGTGGCGGATCCTGCCCGCGTCGCGCCACTCCCTAAGCGTCTGGATCAGGCTGCCTCCCTTGAGGTCGGCCACGTCTTCGACCTCGATCGAGACCGCGGTGACCGCCTGCCTGCCTAGGGCCTCGAAGCGCCGGCGGAGCAGCTCGGGCAACTGCCGCGCGAAGGCCGGCTCCAGCAGGCGCAGAAGAATCGGCAGGTCGCCCAGGTGCGGTGCCGCGGCGCGGAGGAGGTCGTCCGAATCCTCGGGGGCCACGACGATCATGGAGGGATGGGCATGCACATAGGCAGCGTGTTCGCCCGCGAGGAGCGGGAGACGCCAGGCGCAGGGGCCGACGTCGAGCCTGTCGGAGGGCTTGAACGGGTCGAGCGGACTCTGGGGCCAGAAACTCGGCGTGGGCTTGGGATCAGGGGCGGGCATGGTTGCGCTCACGGGCGGCTCACGTGGGCGTGGCCGCGGAGATGGAAGCGTAGCGGTTTGTCGGCCCAGTCGCCCGCGTAGGCCACGCCGATGCGGGCGCTGGCGACGATGTCGGCGTCGGGCACGACGTGCCGGGGCGAGCCTTCGATGAAGAGCTCCTGCGAGGTGACCAAATCGACGCCGTCGAGGGCGCGGTCGATCGCCAGCGCTTGGCACAGCCGTGCGGGGCCGGAGCAAAGCTGCTCCGGGCGCGTGACGCGCGGCCCGCGGCTCTCGAACATCGCGGGCAACCCCTCCACCGGCTCGAGCGCGCGGATCAGCACCGCGATCGGCTCCTCCGCCCGCCCGGCGACGACATTGAGGCAGAAATGCAGCCCATAGATGAAGTAGACGTAGGCGTGCCCGCCGTCGAGCCACATCGCGGCGTTGCGGGGCGTCCGCCGACCGCCGAAGGTGTGGGCCGCGCGGTCCTCCACGCCGAGGTAGGCCTCGGTCTCGACGATCAGCCCGGCGAGGCGTTGCCCGCGATGGACGCGCACGAGCCGCTGCCCGAGCAGGGCGCGGGCGAGGGTGACGGAGTCGCGTCGGAAAAACGAGCGCGGCAGGCGGGCGGTCATTTCCTGAGTGTAGCGGGCTTGCGCCTGGGTCCGACGAAGCGGATCTGCAGACCGTCGGCGTCGGTCCAGAGGAAGGCCGCGTCGCCGCGGGCCTGACGGCGGATCGGCCCGGGGGCGAGGCGGAGGTCGAGCATGCGTTGGCGCTGGGCGGCGATGTCGTCGACGGCGACCTGCAGGACGAGCCGGCCGGGCGCAAGGGTCTGGTCGTCGATCGCGGAGGGACGCAGGACGATCATCTTGCCGCCGACGGCGATGACCGGACCGCGGCGGATCTGCCCGCGAAGCTGGAAGCCGATGGCCTCGTAGATCGCGGCGGTGGAGGCTGGGTCGCGCACGGCCAGCTCGAACCAGTCGATGCCGAGGATGTGCGGGGCCCGGGGGTAATTCCAGACGGGAACCTCAGTCCAGGTCGATGGGCGGGCGGCGGGTTTCTTGGCGGGCTTCTTGTTGGCGGGCTTGCGGGCCATCGGAGGGTTCCTGATCAGATCATCGCCGGGCCGGCCGCGCAACGAAAACGGCCCGCCGTGCGAGGCCGGGCCGTGTGGACCGCGATGGGAAGACGACAGCGGGAGGAGGACGGACGCCCAAGCCTGATCAGGCCTTGGTCACGTCGACGAACCGGCTGACGCTGCGGAGGTCGGTCAGCACGTCGAGGGTGGCGGTGAGCGTCTCGCTCTCGCCTTCAATGCCCTTGACGGGGTGCTGCTTGACGACGTTGATGTTCCAGAGGCGACCGCCGCGGCCGGCCTGGCGGAAGTGGGTCTTGCGCGACTTGCGAAGACGCTCGTTCTCCGCCTTGACGCGGACCGACTTGCTGAGGATGCGGACGATGGTCTTGGCGGCGGCGGCGGTGGTCGGCTTCTTGACGACCTTGACGTTGACCGTGCTGCCGGGGGCGATGTCATTGAGCATGGCTGTTTCCCAGAGAGCCGCCCAAAAGGGGCAAACTCTGTAAATCGAGCCGGGCATTATGCATCGGGCGGGTTGGGGAGTCAAATCGGGGTTTGACGGAGGAAATGATATAGGCTTGCGCACCAAAGCCCAGGCACTGCGGTGGCTGGCACCGCCCCACCCTACAAGAGGGTTTCCGCGCGGACCCGGGCGACGAGTTCTGGTGGGACTCCGATGTCGCCCACGACGACCTTGCCAAGATAGCCCGCCGCCTTGGGGTTGGCGAAGCCGATTTTTGGGGCGACGAAGGTGACGGTCAGGTCGGCCTCGATCGCGCCGTCCGTTGCCTCGCCCGTGTCGGCGTCGAGGCCCGAGGGGAGGTCGACGGCAATGATGGGAATCCCCTTCGCGCGACGGAGTTGGTTGCACGCGGCGATCGCCTGGGCGACGACCGGGCGAAGCGGGGCACGGAAGCCGGTGCCGAGCATCGCGTCGACGATCATGCGGGCCAAGGGCAAGATGACGCGCTCGGCCTCGAACTGAGCGGGCGTTTCGATGAGGCGGATGTCTAGGCCGAGATCCCGGGCGGCGCGGGCGTGGGTGCCGGCGTCGCCCGTGATCTCCCGCGGATCCTTGAGGGCGAGGACGACCACCGGGTGGCCCCCGCCTTCATCGCTGCAGTCTTTGCGGGCCTTCGCCTCGATGAGGAGATGTCGTGCGATGACGTAGCCGTCGCCGCCGTTGTTGCCTCCGCCGCAGATGATGACGACCGGGCGCGAGGGCTGGGAGGGCGACGCGTGGAGAAAATCGTGGATCACGGCCAGAACGCATCGGCCGGCGTTCTCCATGAGCGTTTCGCCGGGGATGCCGTAGGCCTCGGCCGCGAGTTGGTCGATCCGGCGGACTTGGGCGACGGTGAGGGGCACGATGTCCATGGCCGAATCTCCGAAGCGATACGCGACCACCATACGGTTCGTCTTCTCGATGCGGAAGTCTGTCAGGTCCCCTCGCCCCCGCCCCCGGGATGTACCGGCCACCTTCTCCCCTTCCGGGAGCCAGGCGCTTTGTTGATTTCTTTAGATCGACCCCTGGACGTGCCCCACCGCAGCCGAAGACTTCTGTGTGCCGGCGAACCCAAGGCGCAGGCCATGCAGGCTGCCTGATTCCACTCCCATCGACGGGCAAGGGGAAAATGCACTCATGCTCTCGGCGTTCCTGTTCACTCGCACATAGCAGCCTACGGCTGCGATGTGGCACGTCCCACTTCCATGTCCGACACACGAGGGGCTTCAACTCGCCGAGTTGCGGCGCTCGCACGGCGTCGTGAGAATGCGGGCGTGACCCACGAATTGAGGAAGCCACACGTGACGAGTTTCACGCCCAAGCCATCGCCGCTGTGGATCTACGGCGCGGGCGGCCAGGGGCTCGTGACCGCCGAGGCCGCGACGGCGGCAGGCTGGCGCGTGGCGGGCTTCCTCGACGACCGCGCCAAGCCGGACGAAAAGATCCTCGATTGGCCGGTGGCGATGGCGGACTCGGTGAAGCCCGGCGGCGGCGATGGCGACGCGATGATCATCGTCGCGATGGGCGACAACCGCATCCGTGAGCGGCTTCAGCGCGCCGCCGAGGCCGCGGGCTGGCGGCTCGCGACGATCGTCCACCCCTCGGCCTGGGTCAGCCCCTCGGCGGTGATCGGCCCGGGGAGTTATGTCGGCGCGATGGCGGCCATCAACGGGCTGGCGCGCGTCGGCTCGGGGGTCCTCGTCAACACCGGCGCAATCGTCGAGCATCACAACGTCGTCGGCGACTTCGCCCACATCGGGCCCAACGCGGCCCTCGCGGGGCGCGTGACGGTCGGCCCGCGGACGCTGGTGGGCGTGGGGGCGAGCGTGCGCCCTTTCGCGAAGGTCGGGAGCGACTGCGTCGTCGGCGCGGGGGCCTGCGTCGTGCGCGATGTGGAGGACGGAAAGACCGTCATCGGTGTCCCGGCGCGGTGATCGATCTCCATCGACGCGTAAAAGAAAAAACCCAGGCACGCAGTGCCTGGGTTTTGGGATGTCACTTCGTCGAATGCGAACTCAAGTCACGACGCTCGAACGGCTCGTCTCAACCCTTCGCCGCCACCTCGACCAACGGGCTGAACCGCGAGCCCGCGAGCGGGACGCGGCGGTTCACCGGCGGTCCCTGCGGCAGCAGCGGGCCGACGAAGAGGCCGCCCACGAAGACCGCGATGTTGGCGAGAAGGAAGTACCAGGGCGAGAGACGGAGGTAGACGATCACGCCCGAGGCGAGCAGGAGGATGAGCGTCATGGGGATGAGCGACCGCCACGCCAGCCGCATGAGCTGGTCGAAGCGGAAGCGCGGGAGGCTCCAGCGGATCCACATCATCACGAAGAGCAGGAAGAAGACCTTGCCGGCGAAGATCGCGAACTTGAGCAGGACCAGCCCGATCCCGCCCACGGCAGGCAGCGCCCCCAGGAACGGGAGCAAGTCCCATCCGCCCAGGAAAAGCAGGGCGAACATGGCCGACCCGGTGATCATGTGCATGTACTCGCCCAGGAAGAAGAGGGCCCACTTCATCGAGCTGTACTCGGTGTGGTACCCGCCGACGAGTTCCTGTTCGGATTCAGCCAAGTCGAACGGGGCCCGGTTGCACTCCGCCAGGACGCAGGTGAAGAAGATCACCGCGAGCAGCGGCTGGAAGAGGATGTTCCAACTGTGGTGCAGCCCGCCCGCGGCCTGGAGCACGGCGATGTCCTCGGCCCGAGGCGTGCCGGACATGAGGATGATGATCAGCACGCAGAGGCTCATGGGGATCTCGTAGCTGAGCATCTGGGCGGTGGCGCGGAGGGCGCCGAGGAAGGAGTATTTGTTGGTCGAGGCGTAGCCGCCGACGACGACGCCGTAGACCGCGAGTGAGCCGATGGCGAGGGGATAGATGATGCCGATGTTGATGTCCGCGGCGGCGATGACCAATGTCTGGTCGCCCCACTGCATCAGCCCGCCCCAGGGGATGATCGCCCAGCCGACCAGCGCGGTGCCGACGGCGAAGACGGGGGCGAGATAGAACAGGATCTTGTCGACCTGAGGCGGGTCGTAGTCCTCCTTGACGAGGAGCTTCACGCCATCGACGAGGGCCTGCCCGAGGCCGAAGTGCTTCGACTTGAGCGAGACCAAGCCGAAGGAGAAGTTGACGCGGTTGGGGCCGATACGGTCCTGCGTCCAGGCGGCGACCTTGCGCTCGAGGAGGATGAGGTAGGCGCACCCGCCGAGCATCAGGTTCGCGATCACCATGATGACGATCACGTGGGCGATGAGCTGCGGGGTGGCGATGCTCTGGAGGCAGGAGATGATGTCTTGCATAGGTTGCTTTTGCGGGTCGGGCGTCGGGGGGCAAGGGAGCCCGCGGGACGAGGGTCGGAACGAAGCCATCTTTGTATCGGACGGCGATTCCTGCGGCAACTCGGGGAGCGGCTGCGGCGAGCCTCCGCGAGTGGCGTGACCGGCGATTTATCGGCACTCACGGCGGTTCCGGACGATAGAATGCCGTGGCCGATCCCGCTCCGGCGCCCCCAATCCCGAGGCCCTCGTGTCCCATTTCCCCACGCCCGCAGCCCTGATCGAATCCGCCCCCGCCCCCGGAAGCGGACGCCATTCGGACGAGTCGATCAAGGACACCTTCGAGTCGATCGTCATCGCCTTCATCCTGGCCTTCGTCTTCCGCGCCTACGTCGTCGAGGCCTTCGTCATCCCCACCGGCTCGATGGCGCCCACGCTCCTGGGCCAGCACGTCACGCTCCGCTGCCCCGAGTGCGGCTACGACTTCAAGGCCGACCTGCCTGAGTCGGACTCGAGTTCCCCGCGCACGACGCCCAAGGGCGTCTGCCCGATGTGCCACTTGGCGATCCCCATCGCCTCGGGCACGCGCCTGAGCGCGGGCGACCGCATCCTGGTCCACAAATACCTCTACAGCATCACCGAGCCCAAGCGGTGGGACGTCGTGGTCTTCAAGAATCCGCAGGACCCGAAGGTCAACTTCATCAAGCGGTTGATCGGGCTGCCCAACGAGCAGCTCTGGATCATCGACGGGAACATCTACACCTCGGGTGCCGACGGGCAGTTCACCATCGCGCGCAAGTCCGACCGCCCGATCGTGCAACGGGCCGTCTGGCAACCGATCTACCACAGCCAGTTCGTCCCGCTGGACGGCGGGACCGGTGGCGTGCGCGGGGTCCGGCACGCCTGGGCGACGCCCTGGATCTCGGAAGAGCCGGACGACTGGTCGCTCGAGGGGCGCAGCGGCTACCAGTTCAAGGGCAGCGGCCGCGGGGCGATCCACTTCAGCTTCGAGCGGGCCGTCAGCGGGGGCAACACGAAATACGCCTACAACCAGTTCATGGACGACGACCACTGGGGCGAGCCGATCGAGGACGTCCGCGTGGCGGCGATGGTGCAGCCGGCGGGCCCGGGGCTCGACGTGACGCTGCAGACCACCAGCCGGCTGGACGACGCGAGCTCGAAGCCTACGACCCGGCTGCTCGCGGGGCGGATCGACGCCAAGGGGCAGGCGACGCTGCAGGCGATCGACCCGGTGACCAAGGCCTCTCGCGAGTTGGCGAAGGGCGAGGCCGGCGCGTTCGCGCCCGGGACCGCGCGGCGGGTCGAACTCTGGTACGTCGACCAAGAGGCGAGCCTCTGGGTCGACGGGCGTCGCGTCTGCCAGTGGCGGTTTGATTTGCCGATCTCGGCGATCGAAGACCGTGCGCCGCCCGACCGGTTCCCGGAGATCTCGATCCATGTGGAGGGCGCCGCCGCCACGCTGCGCGAGGTCGAGGTCGATCGCGATCTTTACTACTCGAGCAGCGGGTCGCGGGGCGAGTTGGCGGAGGGCGGGCTGGTCAAGGTCGGCGACCAGCGGATCGGCACGGCCAAGGAACTCGGAGCCGACGAGTTCTTCTGCATGGGCGACAACAGTCCACGGAGCCATGACAGCCGGTTCTGGCAGACCGTCAATCCGTGGATTCGCCTGCGGATGTTCAACGAGGTCGAGCGCCGCGGGGTCGTGCCGCGAAAGCTGATGATCGGGCGGGCCTTCTTCGTCTACTTCCCGGCCCCGTTCGGTTGGTCGCCCACCAGCAACCCGGTCTTCCCGAACTTCGGCGAGATGCGGATGATCCATTGAGCCCGTTGACGCCGCGGCGGCGATGCCCGTGAGGCACTCATCGGAAATTGCGCAAGATCTTCACGTCCGGCGAGGGCGTGGCGTAGCCCGATGGAAGGATTTCAAGAAAGCAAAGTTGACGCAGGATTGAACCCGCTTTGTTCCCGAATG
>JAPLMQ010000086.1 GCA_026386955.1 Planctomycetota bacterium | reverse complement strand
TGGGTACGACAAGGACTTCCGCCGCGTCCAGGCCGCCTCCGACCTCACCGAGGGCGAGAAGCGCTTCAGCTCCGTCGTCTCCGCCGCGGGGGGCACCTACTTCGTCCCCAAGATCATCTGCGTCTCGGAGTTCGACAAGATCGACCTGATCGGCCTGACCGAGCCGCTGACGCTGACGCCCATCACGGGCATGAACGTCATCGACGCCCAGCAGGACGCCGTGCCGCGCCACTACGGCGAGATCGGCGTCGACGCCTCCGGCAGCACCAAGCCGCAGCCCAAGTCGCGCGTCGGCGTCGCCAGCGTCTTCATCGAGCCCGGGCGCGGCTTCAAGCTCCGCGCCGGCAGCGGGCTGGTCATCAACACCAACCCCGACCACCCCCAGGGCGAGGGCTTCGAGTCCGACATCGGCATCATCCGCAACGTCGTGCTCACCAGCGCCGACGACCTCTGGAGCCTCACCGAGACCCGCCTCGACCTCCTGCAGAAGAAGGGCGTCCGCAACGAGACCGCCGCCCAGTTCCAGCACCTCGCCCGCGAGAAGATCGACGAGGCCCACAAGGCGGAGAAGGCCGGGCAGAACGACCGCCTCATGGTCGCCGCCGAGCGCGGGCGCGGGCTCGCCTACCAGTCCTACACCCGCGGGCTGAGCACCATCAATGACCTCATCAAGGCCGTGGTCATCTTCCTCGCCCTGATCATCCCGTTCTGCTTCTTCGTCACCAAGCTGCTCTCGCCTTGGGACGACATCAACCGCCAGCTCGCGATGTTCGGCGGGGTCTTCGTCGCCATGGCGGTGACGCTCCGGCTGGTGCATCCCGCCTTCGAGGTCGCGCGCACGCCCGAGGTGGTGATCCTCGCGTTCATCATCATGGGGCTCGCGGGCTTCGTTGCCGCGATCCTCGTCGGGCGGTTCAACTCCACGATGACCCAGGCCATCGAGGAGTCGCAGCTCGCCGAGTCGGTCGAGGCCCCGCAGGGCAGGCTTGCGGGCGTGGCCTTCCTCGTGGGCGTCAACAACATGAAGCGCCGCCGCATCCGCACGTCGCTGACCTGCGCGACGGTGGTGCTGGTGACCTTCACCATGCTCTCGGTGATCAGCGTCGGGCAGGACATCGAGCCCGCGGTCATCCGCGCCAGCGGCGAGGCGCCCTACAGCGGCTTCCTCTTCACGCAGGCCGGCCTCGGCGCGATCGACCCCGTCCGCCTCGACCGCATGCGGGCCAACTACCAGGGCGAGGGCATGCAGTCCGTCGCCCGCGCCTGGGCCCAGCGACTGGGCACCTACAGCGAATACCTGCCTTACGAGATCGTCCCCGCGCAGCCCGTCGCGGGGGCCCCGGTCAAGGTGCTTTCCGCCAAGGTCTTGCTCGGCCTGGAGAAGGCCGAGGACGGGTTCCTCAAGCCCATGCCCATTGCCCCCGGCGGGCGCTGGTTCAGCTCCGACAACGCGGCCGAGATCGCGATCAGCATCAAGGCTGCGGCGCTCCTGGGCATCACCCCCGAGAACATGAGCGGGCGCGTCTTGCAGGTCGTCGGCCGGCCTCTCAAGCTCGTCGCGCTGCTCGACGACGAGGCCCTTGAGGCGACGCGCGACATGGCCGAAGCCCCGTTCCTGCCGCTGCTGGCCCAGGCGAGCCAGAACGCCACCGAGGCCGCGGGCGGGGCCGCCTCGAGCAGCTCCAGCGCGAACCTCGCGGACATGCCCGGCGTGGAGATCGCCCGCCCGGTCGACATCGCCTTCGTCCCGCTGGGGCTGGCCCGCTCCATGGGCGACGCGGAGTTCCGAACGCTGAGCGTGAAGTTCACCGGCTCGGCCGCGGAGTCGTCCCGCAGGGCGTGGGACGAGGCGAACGAGCTGATCCAGTTCCAGACGGCCCGCGTGGCGGTCGGCATCACCGAGAAGATCATCCGCGACCGCTCGCAGCAGGCCGAGGCGGCGGCGCTCGTCTCCGCATCCCCGGGCGCCGCCCCGAAGCCCGCGAAGGGGGAGGAGGCGGGCCTGCGACCCGTCGAGGCCGGGCAGTACCAGATGACCTCCAGCAGCAGCACGGAGGTCGGGGGCGTGATCAAGATCGCCATCCCGATCATCCTCGCGGGCACGATCATCCTCAACACGATGCTCGGCTCGGTGATGGAGCGCCGCCGCGAGGTCGCGATCTACAACGCCATCGGGCTCAACCCCGGGCACGTGATGACCTTCTTCCTCGCCGAGTCGCTGGTGTTCGGCATGGTCGGCTCGGTCGCGGGCTACCTGATAGGACAGATACTCTCGCTGGCGGTGACGCGCTTCAACCTGCCGCTGAACCTGAACTACTCGTCGCTGAGCGTGATGGTCGTGATCTTCCTGACGATCGCGACGGTGCTGCTCTCGACGGTCTACCCCGCGATGATGGCCGCCCGCGCCGCGGTGCCGAGCGGGCAGCGCCGCTGGAGCCTCCCGCAGCCGGTGGGCGACCAGATCTTCGTGCAGTTCCCCTTCAGCTACGACGCCAGCCGCGTGCTGGGCATCTGCGCCTACCTCCGCGACTACATGAAGCAGAACTCCGAGGCCTCGACGGGCAAGTTCCTGGCGAAGCTCGGCCCGGTGGGGCGCGTGCCGACGACGGCCCCCGCGCCCGAGACCCCCGGAACCCCCGGAACGCCCGGCGCCGCCGGAAGCCCGGGGAAGGCCGCCGACGGGCGCGCGTATGCGATGGTCTTCGACATCGCCCCCGCGCCCTTCGACCTGGGCGTGAACCAGAAGATGGAGATCTACGCCTACTACGACCCGCGGGTGAAGGCCCACATGCTCGCCGTCCACCTCACCCGCACCAGCGGCGAGGTGGGCAACTGGGTCACCGTGAACCAACCCTTCCTCGAAGCCCTGCGCAAGCGCCTGCTCGGCTGGCGGTCCCAGAAGGCCGCCACCCATGAGGCCTTTTACCGCGACGGCGAACGCCTCTTCGCCGACGCCCTGAACCTGCCGGTCGTCGGCCCCGGCTCGGAGCGAGTCTGATGGCTCAGATGATCGACAAGGAACTCGAGCAATACCAGCGCCTGGTCAAGGTGCCCGAGAAGTTCCACGACGGCTTCGGGATCAAGACCGTCATCGGCGCGGTGTTCATGGGTTTCCTGATGGTGCCCGGCACCATCTACCTCGGCCTCTTCATGGGCGGCAGCCTCGGCGGGGCCGCCCAGTGGGTCACCGTCATCCTCTTCGCCGAGGTCGTCAAGCGATCCATGAAGACCCTGCGCGAGCAGGAGATCTTCGTCCTCTTCTACATGACCGGCATGGTCCTCTCCGTGCCCTTCCCCCTCCTATGGAACCAGTACTTCGTCCAGTCGCCCGCCGCCATCGGCTTCGGCGTGGCGACGGAGATCCCAAGCTGGGTCGCGCCGCAAAAGGCCGTCCTCGACCAGTACGGGCGCACCTTCCTCACCGTCGAGTGGATGAAGCCGCTGCTCTTCATGACCGGCATGCTCCTGATCGGGCGCATCGACCACTTCGGCCTGGGCTATGCCCTCTACCGCTGGACCGCCCACGTCGAGAAGCTCCCGTTCCCCATGGCCCCGGTCGGTGCCCTGGGCGTCAGCGCCCTGGCCGAGACGCGGCAGAACACCGAGCGTTGGCGCTGGCGCTGCTTCTCGCTGGGTGGCGTGCTGGGCCTCGTTTGGGGCTTCATCTACACGGGCATCCCCGCCTTCACCGGCGCCGTCATGGGCAGCCCCGTCAAGATCGTCCCCATCCCCTGGCTCGACCTCACCCCCGCGATCTCGACGCGCGACTTCCTTCCTGCCGTGCCCCTCAACCTCCTCTTCGACTTCAGCCTCATCCTCGTGGGCATGGTCATCCCCTTCTGGGCCATCATGGGCGGCTTGGTCGGGTGGATCATCACCCTCATCGCCAACCCGATGCTCTACCGCTCGGGCATGCTCACCACCTGGCGCCCGAACATGGGCGTGGTCGACACGACCTTCTCCAACCACATGGACTTCTACCTCTCGTTCGGCATCGGGCTGATGCTGGCGATCTTCATCGTCGGGCTCGTGCCCGTCCTGAAGCCGTTGATGGGCCTCTTCCGCAAGGCGACGTCCGTCTCGCCTTCGGCAGACGACGACCTCGGGGCCGGCAACCTCCGCGGGGTCTCCTGGCTCAAGCACGTGGTCTTCCACCGCAACCGCGACCGCGGCGACCTCTCGATCTTCACCGGCTTGGCGATCTACTTCGTCAGCACCACAGCCTACATCCTCATCTGCGTCTGGATGATGCCCGGCACGAAGGAGAACGGCTACCGCGACGCCTTCCCCTGGCTCTTCTTCATGGGCTTCGGCTTCATCTACCAGCCGATCATCAGCTACATCAACGCCAAGCTCACCGGGCTGATGGGCCAGCACGTCGGCCTGCCCATGGTCCGCGAGGCGTCGTTCATCCTCTCGGGCTACAAGGGCGCGACGATCTGGTTCGCACCCATCCCGCTCAACGACTACGGCGGGGCGGCCAACGGCTTCCGCACCCTCGAGCTCACCGGCACCAAGCTCTCGAGCATCATCAAGACCGAGTTCTTGGTCTTTCCCATCCTCGTGCTCACCACGATCCTCTTCTCCGAGATGATCTGGCGCCTCGCCCCGGTCCCCAGCGAGTCGTACCCCTACACGCAGGAGCTCTGGCACCTCAACGCCCTCAACTCCGCGCTGACCATCACCTCGACGATGGACGGCTCGAGCCCATTCCTCGAGGCGATCAAGCCCTCGGTCATCGGGTGGGGCATGGGGCTGGGCCTGGCCGCCTTCACGCTGCTGAACTTCCTGAACCTGCCGATCCTGCTGGTCTACGGCGTGGTCCGCGGCATGGGCCAGACGTCGCCCGGCGCGATCATCCCCGAGATCATCGGGGCCCTGATCGGGCGGTTCTACCTGCAGCGCAAGTTCGATCCCGACATGTTCAAGCGCTACATGATGATCCTGCTCGCGGGGTTCAGCGCCGGGGTGGGCTTGATCGGCATGGCGGCGGTCGCCTTCGCCCTGATCGCCAAGAGCACCTCGACGCTGGGCTACTGACCAATCCAACACGCCCCCGGAAATCCCCGGAAACCCCCGGCCACGCCCCTGAACACGCCGTGACACCGCCATGACCCAGACCCTCACGCCCACGCCCGTGCCCCCGGCCGCCAACGACGCGGCGCCGCCTTACCAGCGCGTCGACCTCGACCGCATCGAGCGGCGCGAGGCCGACGCCGTCACCGAGGCCCACGCGGGCGACCCGGCCCGGCTGGGCTTCCGCTGGGTCGTGATCCTCCTCTCGGCGGTCCTCTGCGTCGCCCAGGCGTTCCTGACGATCGTCGCCGCCAACGTCCACCAGTCGAACATCACCTCCACGCTCATCCCCGTGCTGGCCTTCGCGGTCCTCTTCATCCTGGTCCTGGCGGTCAACCCCGCGATGCGCCTCGTCCAGAAGGCGCTCGGCTCGTGGTCGCGACCGCTCAACCGCGTCGAGCTGGTCGCCATCTTCTCCGCGATGCTCGTCACCGCGGGCGTCTCGACCTTCGGCCTCACCGAGCAGCTGATCCCGCTCTTGGTCACGCCCAGCAACCCCGAGTGGAACATCCCCCAGCGCGGCTGGGACAAGCAACTCAACCCCACGCTCAACCCCAGCCTCTACATCCAGGACCCCAAGGCGATCGACGTCTTCCGCCACGGCGTGACGCAGACCGCCACGGGCGAGAAGATCGCGCCCCCGCGCGACACCGCCCCCATCGGCGAGTACGTCGCCTATTACCGCACCGTCTTCGCCGCCGTCCCCTGGGGCAAGTGGATCCCCCCGTTGACCTGCTGGATGGTCTTCATCGCGGGCTGCTACGGGATCTTCTACTTCCTGACCTACGTGCTGCTCGGCTATTGGTCCGATCGCGAGAAGATCATCTTCCCGCTCTCGCGCCTCACCGAGGCCCTTCTCCCGGGCTACAGCGAGGGCAAGTCGTGGGTCCCCGCGATCTTCTCCAACCCCGGCTTCTGGCTCGGCTTCGCCCTGAGCTTCGCGACGCTCGCCTGGAACGGCACGACCACCAGCGGCGGGCTCCCGGGCCTCTTCCCCGTCCCGCTGGGCATGACCAACGCGAGCGTCAACGAGGTCATCAGGGGCACCGTCCTGTCGGGGCTCACCGGGCGCTCCGAGCAGGGGGTGATGTTCCTCATCATCTTCACCGCCATCGGCATCGCCTTCCTCCTGCCGCTCGAGATCAGCTTCTCGATCTGGTTCTACTACCTCGTCGGGCGGGCGATCATGCTCCTGCACGTCTGGCTGGGCTACGGGCAGGCGATGGCCGACTTCCCCAGCGACTGGCTTTGGTACAACAACCCCGTCTCGGCGCTGGGGGGCGGGGGCATCTTCCTCTTCTCGGCGGTCAGCCTCTTCCGCTGCGTGCGCGACTACTTCAAGCTCATCGCGGGCAAGACCGCCAGCCAGCGCTTCTTCATCGCGCTGCCGATCATCGGGCTGGTCGCCTGCATGGCGGTCGTCTCGTCGTGGCTGATGTGGAACCGCGTGCCGGCGGTGTGGGCCTTCGTCTTCGTCTTCATCCTCACGCTGCTGACCATCGGGCTGATGCGCATCGTCGCCGAGGGCGGGATCTACTGGTTCCAGTCGCACACGTCGTTCTTCCACGTCTACAAGATGCTGGGGCTGGGGACGATGCTCCCCGCGACGCTGCTCGCGCCGCTCCTGCCGATCTACTCCGTCCTCTTCCTCGACACCAAGACCTTCCTGGCCCCGAACCTGATGACCTCCGCCCACCTCCAGAAGGACGCGGGCGGGAGCCGGTTCAAGTTCCACCTCAACATCGTGCTCTGCCTGGCGCTGAGCGTCGCCGCCTCGTTCGCCACCGCGATCGTCCTCGCCCACGCCCGGGGCGGGCAGGCGATGCAGGGCTGGTTCTACAACTCGGCGACGCCGATGATGATGGACACCGCCCAGCGGGCCATCACCACCGCGCCGCACTTCGACATCGTCACCACCGCTTGGTACGTGCTGGGGGCCGCGTGGGTCGGGCTGAGCCTCTACGTCCGCTCCTGGCTCTTCTGGTTCCCGCACCCCGTCGGGTTGATCATGCTCATCAACCCGCTCGCCGCCCAGCTCTGGTTCAGCTTCTTCATCGGGTGGATCTTCAAGAAGCTCACCGTGAAGTACGGCGGGAAGGCGACCTTCGACCGCGTCCGGCTGATCTTCATCGGCCTGATCCTCGGCGAGCTGCTGGCGATCTTCTTCTGGACCTTCCTCGCGATGGTCTATCACGTCCGCTCCAGCAACATCACGCTCAACCGGTACAACTGACGGCCAGGGGCGTGGGCGACCGGAGACGACGCGTGGCCGCTGCTGCCTCGAAATCCCATGGCCCCGGCCCGACCGACCCCGGCTCACCCGGCCTCGCGCCCGGCCTTGCGCCTGATCCGCGCCCCGACCCCGTCGACAACCCCTGGGTCCGCGGCCTCCCTCCGCTTCGCGCCATCGGGTGGGCTGGCCTGCTCCTGCCTGTCCCGGCGAACTGGGCCCTCTACGAAGTCCAAGGCAACGCGGAGGAGGGGCGCGTCGGTCTCGCCGACGACGAGTGCCCGCGGCTTCGGCTGCAGTGGGGGGCCGTCACCCGCAGGCGGTTCAACGCCGACAAATTCGTCCGCCGCCGGCTCAACCGCGCCTCGGGCAAGTCGAAGAACTCCACCGACCCGCGCGTCGTCGAGCACCCCGTGTTCGCGCCGCTGATGACGCTCGCGGACGACAAGGCCGGGATCGACCGCGCCGCGGGATACTGCCCCGCGAGCGGGCGCGTCGTCGAGGTCGTCTACCATCGCGGCTCCCTGCGCGAGGACCGCGCGTGGTCGACGGCGATCCTCCCCGGCCTGCGCGACCAGCCGCGCACCGGCCCGGCCCGCTGGTCGTTCTTCGACGTCAGCTTCGTCGCCCCCGCCGGCTTCCTCTACGACAAGGCGACGCTCAACCTGGGCGACATGCGCGTCGACCTCCGCTCCGGCGCCCGCCCCAACGCCGGGCCCGCGATGGGCGTCCGCCACGTCTACCCCGCGGGGCTCGCCCTCGCCCGCCGGCCTCTCGAGGCCTGGCTGCTCGCGTGGGGCGAGGAGTTCAAGCAGTTCTACCGCCCGCAGCGGCAATCGCTCGTCACCCGCGGGACGCCGACCCTCGCGCCGATCCAGACGCCGCTCGGCCAGGGCCTCGCGCTCGACATGCTCTTCCGCCCGGTCTATCGGCCGTTCCTCTGGCGGGCCCCCGCGGCGATGCGGGCCTGGCTCATCCATGACGCGCGGGCCAACCGCCTCGTGGGCGTCTGGGCGACCGAGTCGGCCGACAACGCGGCGACCGGGCCGCTCGACGGCCGGTTGATGAAGCTGGTCGCGCAGGCGCACTGGGCGGGCCTGCCCGGCGGGGCGTGAGGCGCGGGCCATTTGCGTTGCCCGGCCTGCCCGATTGAAATCGGGAATTCCATGAGCAAGCCCAGCAAGAAATTCACGCGCGAGCAGGCCCTCGACGCCAAGCCATTGGCGACGACCATCGTCTCCCGCACCCCGCTGCCCGATGGGGGCGAGCGCGTCACCGTCCCGCTCCAGGCGACGCGGATGCAGCGATGGATCCTCCGCGTGCCCAAGACGGCCACCAAGCAGTTCGAGCTCGACCCGGTCGGCGTCTCTGTGCTGGGCATGTGCGACGGACGGAAGTCGGTGCGCTACATCGCCCAGCGGCTGGCCAAGGACCAGGCGATGGACGTCGTCCAGGCCGAGCACGCGGTGATCGCGTTCCTAAGGACGATGCTGCGCAAGGGGTTGATCGTGATGGTCGTCCCGCGGAAGTGATGCGCGGGCACTGCGCGGCTTCGGGCGCGATCAACGCCCGCCGCTCACTTCTTGAACCGCTTCAACCCAAGGAACTCGATCGGCAGCCGCGCCTTCCCGTGCTGGGCCAGGTCGGCCATGATCTCGCCCACCACCGCCGAGAACTTGAAGCCGTGCCCGCTGAAGCCGCAGGCGAGGGCGACGTTGGGATGCGCGGGGTGCGTATCGAGGATGAAGTGCTTGTCGGGGCTGTTGGTGTAGAGGCAGACGCGCAGCGCGAGCAGGGGGCCGTCGCCGTCGGGCACGATCTCGCGCAGCATCGGGCGGAACGTCTCCAAGTCGCCCGGCTGCGGGTCGCGGGCGACGCGGTCGGGGTCGGTGGGCGTCATCGCCCGGTGCAGCGCGACTTTGAAGCCCGGGTTCTCCGTCATCATCGGCAGCCCGTAGTGGACGCCGCCCTCCACCCCCGGGGCGTCGAGCGCCCAGACCGGCAGCCGCCCGAGCGCGAACAGCTCCGGCTTCCGCGGCCAGACCCAGCCCCAGACCTGCCGCGTCACCACCAGCGGCACGCCCAGGTCGCGCACCAGCCTGTCGGTCCACGCGCCTGAGGTGAGCACGAGGTTGCGGGCGTGGTACTCGCCCTCGGCCGTGTGGACGCGGACGCCCGCGCCGTCGGCCTCCCAGCCCTTGACGGCCTCCATCCCGTGGATCTCCGCACCGTGGCGCAGCGCCTGGTCGCACTGCGTCGCCACCACGCGCTCGGGCACCAGGAAGCCGGCGTCCTGCTCGAGCACGCCCTCGTGGTCGGCCGGGAGGTGGAACTGCGGGAAGCGGCGCTTGAGCGCCGCGTGGTCGAGCCGCTCGACGGGCAGGCTGTGCTCGCGGGCGGAGCGCAGCGTGCCGCCCACCGCCTCGCCCTCGGGCGTGCCCATGTAGAGCCCGCCCGTGCGGTAGAGCAGCTTCATGCCCGACACGGCCTCGAGCTCGTCGTAGAGCGCGTACGCCCGCTGCAGGAGCGCGACGTAGTTGGGATGCTCGAAGTAGGCCTTGCGGATGAGCCGCGAGTAGCCGTGGTGCGCGCCCTGGGCGTGGGGGATGCCGAACTGCTCGATGCCCAGCACGCGCAGGCCGCGCTTGGCGAGCTGGTGGCACGTGGCCGAGCCCATGGTTCCAAGGCCCACGACGATCACGTCAAAGCGCTGCGGCATGGCTGCTCCATCGGATGATGCGGATTGAATTGTGCGAATGATACTCTGACGCCCAAAGCCCAGGAACTGCGGCGCCTGGGACTTCCCGCGCGTCACGAATGAGCGAATCCGTCACGGAAGCGGTTGCACAACCGCAAGCCTCTCGCGCTCCGACTGCGGCACGAAGAACGACCCGCGGGCGATCGAGCGGTCGGGCAGGATCGCCTCGACCTCGTAGTGTCCGGGGAAGACCTTGCAGCGCACGTTCCCCAGCGGGTCGGCCCCGCCCAGCGTCTCCGTGCGCCACAGCGAGGTGAAGAGCTTGTCGACGATCTGCCCCGCGGGTGTGGGCGCCCCGTCGGCCTCGAGCAGCGCGGCCGCGGGGTCGGTGAACTCATCCGCCCGCAGGCCCGCGAAGTGGATGCCGCGCACCGCGGGCTCGGCATACAGCGTGCGCAGGACGACCTCGATGTTGATCGCCGCCGCAGCCGGCGAGGGGCCGCCCACCTCGAGGCCGACGATCACGATCGGGATGTCCAGCCCGCGCAGCCACGCGAGCGAGCGGGCCAGTTGGATCTGCGAGACGGTGCCCGAGAACCTCGCCTCGATGGCGATCATGTCGATGTCGACGAACGATTCGCGCAGCGCGGTGATGCGCCGGATCGCCGGCTGGATCTTCTCGGCCGCGAGCCCGTCCTCGAGGCGTACGCAGAGCGTCGCCCCCGGGGCCGAGGCCCGCGCCTTCTCCACCAAGCCGCGCAAAGCCTCGACGCCAAGCCGGTCCTCGACGAACGTCTTCTGCAGCGTGTCGGAGTAGATGTCGAACTGGTCGGCCCGCCGCCCGAATTGCTCGAACGTCCAGGCGACATGCTCGCCGAGCTTGGCGCGCAGGGCCGGCCCCTGCAATTCGGCGACCCATTCAGGCAGCCTGCCCGTGTCGGCCGAAAGGACCGTGCCCCAGCGGACCTGGTTGCCACGGCTCGCAGCCCGGGCCAGGGCCTCTTCGACCGCAGCGGTGTCGATCGCCGCGCCGGCCTTGGGCTTGATGCGAGGCCAGTCGGTCAGCGCGTCGAGGCTCATCGCGTTCACGCAGCGCAGCATCCCCGGCCCGGTGGTCAGGTCGCCCTTCATGTCGGCCGCGACCGGGAGCGACCGCATCGGCGCGCCCAGCGCGAAGGCCTGCCGGCGGAGCGAGATCCGCACCGGCGCGCCTTCGACCGGCTTGCCCTCCTTGTCGAGCACCATCACCCGCAGGGCCGTCTTGCGGCGGGCCTCGATCTCCTTCTGCGATTGGTCGACCCACTCGCCGCGCAGGATCTGCCCCCGCGCCGCCGGGGCGGCCAAGGTCAGCAGGAGCAGCGCGAGCAGGAAGCGGGGGATGGGGGGCATGGGTGCGGGGCGTCGGGGAGGTTGATGGCGCGAGGCGGCCTTGGTCTCTGGATTATCGACACGCCGGCCAGCCCCGCAGGAGTTTCGCCCGTCGCGCCGCCGACGGCCTCGCCCCCACCCGTATAATCCCCCCATGCCGGCGTCCCGCCATCGCACCTTTCGCGGCCTCCTGCTCCTGTTCGCCCTCACCTTCGCGGCCTACGTGCCCGTCGCCTGGGCGGGCTATGTCTGGGACGACGACGACCTCGTCACCCACAACCTCAACATCCGTTCGCTCCCCGGCCTCTGGACGACGTGGTTCGACCCCACCAACAACGGGCGCTTCTACCCCGACTATTACCCGCTCACCTTCACCACCTGGGCCCTCGAATACCGCCTCTGGGGCCTGCGCCCGCTGGGCTACCACCTCGACAACGTCCTGCTCCACGGGATCAACGCCGTGCTGGCGTGGATCATCCTCCGCCGCCTGCGCGTGCCTGGGGCCTTCCTCGCCGCGGCGATCTTCGCGGCCCACCCCGTCCACGTGGAGAGCGTCGCCTGGGTCAGCGAGCGCAAGAACGTCCTCTCCGGGCTGCTCTACCTCCTGACCACTTGGACGTTCCTGGCCGCGTTCGATCCCGCGCCGGCGCTCGCCTCGCCGCCGACGGCCGCATCGCCCGTTTCGCCGCTTCCTCGCCGCCGGTTTGCCGCGCTGCTCGCGCTCTCGCTGGCGCTCTTCGCCTTGGCGATGCTCTCCAAGCCGGTGAGCATGACGCTCGCGGGAGTGTTGCCGTTGCTCCTCTGGTGGCGACGGGGGCGGTTGACGTGGCGCGGGATCGCCCCCGCGCTGCCGTACCTGCTGCTCACGCTTCCCATGATCCTGCTCACGACCTGGTTCCAGCGGCGCCACGTCGCCATGGTCGGCGAGGAGCTCTCGTTCACCTTCGTGGAGCGCACGCTCATCGCCGGGCGCGTGCTCGCGTTTTACGTCGGGAAGTTCCTCTGGCCCGCCAGCCTCTCGTTCGCCTATCCGTCCTGGAGGATCGACGCCGGGGCGTGGTGGCAGTGGCTCTTCCCGCTGGGCGCCGCGGGCCTGCTCGCGGGCCTCTGGCTCGCGCGGCGGCGCGTGGGCCTCGGCCCGCTGGTGGCCATGCTCTTCTTCTGCGTCACCCTCAGCCCCGCGCTGGGATTCATCGACATCCTCTGGCACCGCTATTACTTCGTTGCCGACCATGTGCAGTACCTCGCGAGCCTCGGCCTCGCGGCGTTGGTCGCCGCCATCGCGGTGCGGATCGTCAACCCCGCGGCGGAGAACGGGCCCCTCGGCGCCGGCTCGGCGGCGCCGATCGACGCGCCCGTTCCCGACCTCATCGCCATTGCCTCCGCACGCCTCGCCGCGGCGGCGCTCGTGGGCCTTTTGGCGATGCTGGCGTTCTCCCAGGCCACGGCCTACGAAAACCGCATGACGCTCTGGTCGGACGTGCTGGCGAAGGACCCGCGGAGCTGGATAGCGATGATCAACCTCGGGGCCGAGCACGCCACCAACGGGGAAGACGAGCGGGCCCGGGAGCTCTTCCGCGCCGCGCTGGCGGTCAATCCCGCCGCCTACGAGGCGCACTACAACTCCGGGGCGCTGCTCGGCCGCGAGGGTCGCACCGACGAGGCGGTCGCCGAATACGAGGCCGCGCTCGCCCTCAAGCCGCGCCTTCCCGCAGCCCACAACGCCTTGGGCAAGGTCCATCTGTCGCGGGGCGAGCACGAGCGGGCCGAACGCCAGTTCCGCCTCGCGCTCGAAGGTAATCCGAACATGGCCGACGCCCATTTCCACCTGGGCCTGTTGCTCGCCCAGACGCATCGCGGCGACGAGGCCCTGAAGGAGTTCGATCTGGCGCTGCGGTTCGACCCTGCCAGGGTTGAGGCCCACGTCGCCGCGGCGAGTGAATTGAGCGTCCGGGGCCAGGCCAACACCGCCATCGCCCGTCTCCGCGAGGCCTTGGCGATCCGCCAGGACTACCCGCAGGCCCTCAACAATTTGGCCGTGCTGGTGGGTGAGCAGGGGCGGGCGCAGGAGGCCATCGAACTCCAGAGGCGGGCACTCCGCATCCGTCCCGACTACATGCTCTCCCGCACGAACCTCGCGATGATGCTGGAGTCGATCGGCCAGCCCGACGAGGCGATCTTCCACTTGCGGGAGGCCGCCCGCCTCCGCCCCGACGATCCCGGAGTCGCCGAGGCCCTGCGCTCCGCGCTGGCCCGCCGGTTCGGCACGCCCGCCACGGCGGCATCGGGGCCGGCGACGATGCCGTGAGGGCCTGCCCTCTCTTGCTCAGAACCCGAACATCAATTGGTTTCGCACAGCGGGCGGCGGGGGGGAGGCGTGGAACCACCGCGTCACCCGGCGCAGGTGCGTCAGCGTCACGCGCGGGGCGATCCGCCCGTCCTCGGCGAAGACCGCCCTGACCACCTCGGGGTCGTTGCACTGCTGGCTGCGGTGCAGCAGCACGATGTGCCGCGGCGTCTGCGGCGGGCTGCGGTCGACGATCCGCCGGATCGCCTCGAACGACTGCTGGTTCGAGAGATGCCCGGCCGGGCCCATGATCCGCCGCTTGAGCGCAAGGGGGCGCGTGCTGCGCAGCTGCATCGGCGGGTCGTAGTTGCTCTCCAGCGCCAGCACCTCCACGCCGGTGAAGCGCTCGATCAATTCATCGGAGACATGCCCCAGGTCCGTCGCATAGCCGACGCTCCCGACGTCGGACGAGAGCACGTACCCGCACGTCCCTTGGCGGTCGTGCGCGAGGCGGACGTTCGCGACGCGCACGCCTGGCACCGGCTCGAACTCGCCGGCGTCGAACACGCGCACCAGGTCGGCCCCGAACAGCTTGCCCGAGCCCGGGACGCGGCGGAGGTCCTCCACGTGCCAGCGGTGGACGTAGACGGGGATGCCGAAGCCCACGAGCGTGGCGATCCACGTCGGGCGGAAGTGGTCCTGGTCGAGGTGTGTGAGGCAGATCGCGCGGACATCGTCGAGCGTGAGCCCCGCGTCATGCAGGCGTTTGGCCGTCGTCACCGGGCCGAAGCCCGCGTCGATCATCACCGCGGGCCCCTCGCCGAGGCGGACGACCGCGGAGTTGCCGCCCGAGCCGCTGCCCAGGACGCAGAGCCCGAGGGTTTGTGCGGGAAGGGGCGGGCGGGCCCGGCGGCGAGGAGGGGCGGGCGGTAACGGATGGGGCTGGGATGGAAAATCGGCGTCAGCGCTGCCGGCGATGTCGGCGAACAGGCCGCTGGGGTATTCGCCGGCCTGCGTCATCGCGGACTTCCTCGCGGCGCCCGATCGACTCGCGCGGGCGCGTCGGCAACCCGCGCCCCGGGCGGTGTGGATTTCAAACCTGAAACCGCCTATCTTAGCACGCTTGGTGCCTCCATCTCATTCATTCACCCATCGACTCTTTGCGGAGATCCTGGCTATGCGAACCGTCACTTGGGCCGCCGTCCTCATGGGCCTCGCCCTCGCCGCCGTCGGCTGCGAAAACCACAGCGACAATCCTTCGGGTGGCGTGGGCATCGTGAGCCTCGAGCGCATCGCCGTTGGCTCGGGGCAGGCCCAGGTGATCGAGGGCAAGCGCCAGGCGCAGATGACCGAGGTGTCGACGCATCTGATGAAGCTGCAGGCTGATTTGCAGCGAGATCTCGAGAAGCTGACCAAGGAGGCGGGCGAAACGCCCACCGCCGCGCAGAAGGCGGATCTGGAGCAGGCCAAGCGGAAGAACCAGATGACCTTCCAGCAGGAGCAGGCCAAGGCCCAGCAGATGATGGGCATGTACGAGCAGGAGCTGATCCTGCAGTTCAAGCAGGCGATCATGCCCGCGGCGCAGAAGGTGATGCACGACCGCGGCGTGACCGTGCTGATGACCGGCAGCCCGAGCCTGCTCGCCTACGAGCCCTCCGCCGACTTGACCGACGCGATCATCCAGGAGATCCGCGACAAGAAGACGACCTTCGGCGAACCGCCGAGCATCCCGATGGGCCCCGGCGGCCCGGCCACGCAGCCCGGCGGCTCGCCTGAGTCGGCCCCGGCCACGGGCATGACCGCGCCTCCGAGCATGACGACTCCCGCCGCCTCCGCGCCCGCGGTGCCCCCGGCGCCCGAAGCGCCGGCCGCCCCCGCCGCGCCGGCGGCTCCTGCTGCGCCCGCGGCCCCCTGATCGAGCGACCCTGGTTTTGCGATTCACCCGCCGCCGTGCGACGCGCCAACCGCGCCTCGCGCGGCGGCGGCGTTTCTGCCCCGAGCCTCACCGCGCCAGCTTGCTCTCCGAGACTTCCTTGCCCCCGAACAGGCCCAGCGCCTTGGTCGTCGTCACGCTCCGCTCCGCCACCTCGCCCACGCCCGGGACGTACCACGTCTCGCAGGTCACGTCGGCCTTCGCCATCCGCAGCCGGATCTGCCGCGTCTCGCGCACCAGCATCGCGTCGAACTCCCCCGCGGGTGTCGTCACACGCTCTTTGCCCACAAGCTCGACGCGGATCGAGCAGGTGCCTTTCTCCTTCAGGCTCCCGTCCTTGCTGTTGCGGATCACCATCTTCGAGGTGCACTCCGAAGGCTTGCCCGGCTCCCACTTCCCGGGCAGCACGCGCAGCCCCGGCTCGTACGTCACCTCCACGCGCTCGTTCAGGTCCGACTCCCGCGGCACGAGCAGGCTGCCGTCCTCGCCCCGCGTGAACCGCGCGACGCTCCGGCCTTCGAGGGTGAGCGTCCACGACGACTCCTCGCCCGGCTCGAACCGGAAGGGCACGATCTGGGCCTGCTTCTTTCCGACCTGGATCGAGTAGGCCCCGTGGCGAGCCTTGAGCGGGACGAGTTCCCCCGCGCCCGGGGCGGCGTCGTTGGACGAGGATGGCTGGGTCGTCGCCGCGGAGGCGGGCCAGGCCAGGGCCGCCGTGAGGGCCGCGGCCAACGTCAAGCTGAGGGCCGCCTTCGCGACGGCATGCAGAGGGCGACGGCCGGTGCGAGGATCGCTGGTCGAGGTCGAGGTCGTGGTTGGGGGATGCTTCATTGCCCGTGGCATCATGGTGGTCATCCGTTGGGTCATCGGTGAGGGAGTCGTGATGTTGTGATGCGAGGCCGCGGCTGAAAGCCAGATCGTAGCCCGCCCTCGCTCCATTCGCCCGCCGCCGCGGGACGTGGTGAAATGAGGGCGAGGCCTGAGGCGTTGGATTTGAGTCGCCCCGCGCAGCTTCGATTGGGAGATGCCATGTCACTTGGTCGCCAGCCTGCTTCGACACAGTTGAACTCGTCCCCGTTCTCGCTCTGGCAGCTTGCCGGTCCGTTGCTGCTGGTATTGGCCGTTGTCGTATGGGCGGAGACGCCCGCGACGCGTCCCGCTTCGGCTCCGGCGACATCGCCCGCACCGGGCCGGATGCGCGACACGCTGCGAGAGCTCAGCGCCCCGCTGGACGCGAAGATCCACCGCAACCTGGTCTACGCCCAGGTCGACGGCAAGCCGCTCCTGCTCGACCTCGCCTTGCCCGCGGTCTCGGCGACGCAGTCCGCGAAGCCCGCGGCGGGTTTGCCCTTGGTCATCTGGATTCACGGCGGGGGTTGGAAGGCCGGCAGCAAGGACGGTACGCCGGCGGGATTCCTCCTCCGCGAGGGGTTCGCGATCGCGTCGATCAATTACCGGCTCACCGACGTCGCGACGTTTCCGGCCCAGATCCACGACTGCAAGGCCGCGGTGCGGCTCCTCCGCGCCAAGGCCGACGAGTTCGGACTCGACGCGAAGCGCATCGGCGTCTGGGGCGGCTCCGCGGGCGGGCATCTCGTCGCGCTGCTGGGCGTCTCGGGCGACGCCCCGGCCCTCGAGGGCAAGGTCGGCGAGCATCTCGACCAATCGAGCCGGGTGCAGGCCGTCTGCGATTGGTTCGGCCCGACGCTCTTCGACGTCAAGGACTTGCCCGTCGCCGTGGCCGGCAATGAGATGGTCGTCAAGCTGCTGGGCGGGCCGATCTACGAGAAGCGGGAACTGGCACAGCTCGCGAGCCCGGCGCTGCAGGTGACGCCCACCGCCGCGCCGTTCCTGATCGTGCACGGCGAGAAGGACCCGATCGTCCCGCTGTTCCAGAGCCAGGTCTTCGCCAACCGCCTCAAGGCCGCGGGCGTCGAGGCGACATTCGAGGCGATCCCCGAGGCTGGGCACGGCGGCGCGGCCTTTCTCACGCCCGAACGCCGGGGCCGGATCGTCGATTTCTTCTCGCGCCACCTGCGTCCTGCGCAAACGGGCGGCGGTTCCGCGACGGCCCCCGCGCGATAGGTCGCACGGTTCCTTGCATTCACGCGGAGCGCGTGTATGGATCAAGGTGTCAAGCGTCGTGACATCCTGAATCGCGACTCGGGGCCTGCCTGATCCCCATCTCACCCCGAGTCCGCCCCGCGGCGCAGCAGCCCGGCGGCGAGGGCCGGAGTCATCCCCCGCCGCCGGCGCGCGCCCATCCGACGCACCGTTCCCATTCGTGGCTGTATCATCGGTGCATCGACTGCCGCACCGTCTTGCGCGGCCGCCCTTTGTGCCCCGGGGCTCTCCCCACAATTCACGGACGCCACGCCATGCCCGCGGACAAGCCCGGCTGTCTTCTCGCTTTTTTCAGGCTGCTCGGGTTTCGCCCCTCGGCCCCGGACGAATTGCCGTTTCGCCTGCAGGATGAATTCCTCTCCCCGGCCGAGCTGCTCTTCTATCGCTCGCTGTTCGTCGCCGTGGGCGATCTCGCGGTGATCTGCCCGAAGGTCCGCGTGGGCGACATCCTCTACGTGATCGACCGGAAGATGAACATGGGGCACGCCAACCGCATCGAGCGCAAGCACGTCGATTTCCTGCTCTGCGATCCCGAGGGCATGCAGCCGCTGGGCGTGGTGGAACTCGACGACTCGAGCCATGATCGCGAGGATCGCTCCGCCCGCGACCAGATGCTCGACGAGGCCTACGCCGCGGCGGGGCTGGCGGTGCTGCACGTGAAGGCGAGGCGATCGTACAAGGTGGATGAGCTCGCGACCCAGCTCAGGCCGATGCTCGCGAGACGGAGCATGTGATGCGCGTCGGCGCGGATCGCGCAAAAGAAAAACCCAGGCACAGCAGTGCCTGGGTTTTGGGTTGATGGATTCGATTGGTCGCGGGAGTCGCGTCAGCGGATCCGAGCGGTCACTTCCTCTTCCATCCCGAGGGCAGCGTGACGGGGTCGTCGGTGATCACCAGTTGCGACATGTCCCAGTCGTCGGTGTGGAACTGCGAGATCGGCAGGTTCGAGCCGTTGTAGACGTTGCAGACCGGGTTGGTCGACCATGCGTAGCGGACCGCGACGGGGGCCGCCACCTTGTCGGACCAGACCACGACCGTCTCGCCCTCGATCTTGGCGTGGCACCAGTAGAAGGCGCGGTCGGCGCCGGCGACGGCGAAGCCCACCGGCGGGTCGCCCTCCGAGTGGAGCCCGGCCGCGTTGGCGAACGTCAGCGTTACCTTGTTGCCGTCGACCTTCATCGACTTGTAGACCGGCGCGACCTGCACGTCCTTCATCCCGTAGACCTGGTTGAGGGCCGGCATCGCGAGCCGCCGTCCGACCTCCTGCTTGTTCTTGGGGTGGATGTCGCCGCCCTCGCCCACGCCCACCGCGGTCGCGAGGAAGGTGTTGGGCACGCGCGACGCGCCGATCGCCTGCGCCTCGCGCAGCGGGGTGTAGCCGGCCCGCTCCACGGGGTGCTTCTGCTCGCCCCAGTAGTCGGCCAACTGCACGACGCCGAAGGGGAAGTCCCCTTGGCCCCATTCCTTGCGCCACGAGGTGATCAGCCCGGGCAGGAGCGACTTGTAGTCGACGTAGAACGGGGCGTTGGCCTCGCCTTGGTACCAGATCGCGCCGCGGATGGCGAAGGGGATGATCGGGTGGATCAGCCCGTTGTACTCCACGCCGGGGTGGCCGTAGTGGTTGCCCGGCTCCTTGCCCAGGATGGCCGCGGGCATCGGCTGCAGCCCGGGGTCGAGGTCCTGCGCCTTCTTCATCTTCCAGGCGCCCGCGAGCGAGACCGATGGACGATCATCCTGCTTGGCCTCGACCGGTTTCACTTCGGCGGGCTTGGCCTCGGCCGGCTTGGTCGCCGTGCCGTTTGCCGCGGCCTGCGTCGCCGCGGCCTTCTCGGCCGCGAGCTTCTCCGCCGCCGCCTTCTCCGCGGCGTATTTCAGCGCGATCTTGTCGATGTTCTTCGCCGGCCCCGCCCCCTCGAGTTTGAGCGTCACCCGCATGTCTCCCTCCGGGCCGAAGACGCCCATCGGGTAATTCAGCTTCAGCAGGCGCATCGTGACCTGCAGCGTCGTGCCCGTCACCGCCGCCGCCGGCACGTCGTAATGGCGCGACTGGTTCCAGTAGTTCTGCACGTCGAACCACGTGCGGCCGACGCGCGTGCCGTTGACGAACGTCTCGTCGGTCGCGTCGATCTGCCCGAGCTCGATCTCCAAATTCTTCCCGACCCACTCCGTGGGGATCTTCACGCTCGAGCGGAACCAGACCGTCCCCACCGGCGCGCCCAGCGGGTTGTCTGCCACGCTCACCGGCAGCTTCACCGTGCCCCAGCCCGAATCGTCGAAGGCCGCCTCGTTCCACTTGGCCTTGAGCCCGACATCCTCTGCGTCGAGCCGGGCGAACCACATCTGGCTCTGCTCGGCGATGCGGGCCGCCTGCTTCTCCAGGGCCTTGGCGTGCCCCTTGGGATCGGCGAGCAACGCGTTGGCCAGCTCCTCATACGAGATCGCCCGCTCGCGGTAGGCGGGGATCTCCTTGAGCCCCTCGACGCTGGTCCAGCCCTCGATCGCCGTGGCGCCCATGCTCGAGACGATGATCCCCACCGGGACGTCGAGCTTCCTCCGCAGCTCGCGTGCGAAGAAATACCCCACGCCCGACCAGTTGTTGGTCGTCTCGGGCGTGCAGCGCTCCCACTTCCCGACGCATGTGTCGCGGGGCATGATCGGGTAGCGCTGCGTGTCCGAGTTGATGTTGATCACATAGCCTTGCACCGTGCCCGGGGCGTGCCGCGCGGTGAAGCACCTGAGCAGCGGGTCCTTCGCGGCCGCGATCTCCTCCGCGGCGTTGGTCACCTTTCGCACCTCCAGCCCCATGTTCGACTGGCCGCTGCAGAGCCAGACCTCGCCCACCAGAACGTCCTTGAAGGCCAGCGTGTTCGCCGCGCCCGCGATGGTCAGCACGCGCCCCGTCGCGTCGGCTTTCAGCTCCGCCAGCGCGACCTTCCACTTGCCTTTGTCGTCGGCCTTGGTCGAGACCTTCTGCTCGCCGAACGAGACGGTGACCTCCTCGCCCGCGGCGGCGGTGCCCCAGACCGGCACGGCCATCCCGCGCTGCAAAACCATGTGGTCCGTGAACGGGCTGGCGGCGGCGACGTCCGCCCGCGCGGGCGCGACAGCGCCTGCGATCACGAAGAGCCCGATGAACAGGCCGACGAAGAGGCTGAAATTCAGGCACGAACGGAAACTCGCCGAGATGAATCGCCGCATGGGAACTCCTGTTGCTGCCGAAGGCGTGGGATTGTGCTTCGTGTGCGTCGCTGGGCGGGCGCGATCGCCATCGCCGACGAGCGGGGTGGACCATCGTACCCCGCGGACGGCGGGGCGGGGGTCGTACGTCTTCTTGTCTTGCGTGGAATTGTTAGCCGGACGCGCCAGCGACGGAGGTTGGTTTTTCCGGCGTGGCGAGGCATTACAAATAAGACAAATTTACGTCGCTGGCGCGTCCGGCTAACAAATCAAACCGCGCCTCATTCACGGTGCCGCGTGATGCGTCAGTTCTTCTGCCGCGCCTTCGCCTCGCGCTCCTCGCGCAGGCGGCGCTCGCGCTCCAGCCGCTCCATCTCCTTCTCGCGGGCCTCGCGGGCGCGGGCCTCCTTGAGCAGCTCCTTCTCCCGCGCGACCTCCGCCGCCAGCTTGTCGCGCTCCTTCTGGACCTCGGCCGCCTTCTTCGCCTCTCGCGCCTGCTTGGCCGCGTCGATCTCCACCAACTCCTTGTCCGTCGCCGTCTCCAGCGCGGCCTTGAAGCCCGCGTACGGCACCACGCCCGCCTTGAGTTGCTCGCCGTCGAGCGTGTAGCAGACGACGATCGACCGCGACGGATCGGGCTTCCACCGCGTCGTGTCCGGCGTCGCGTCGGACGACTTCGTCGTCACCGGCGGCGGCGCGGGAGGCACGGTCGCCAGCACCTGCGTCAGCACCGTCTGCAGCGCCGGCTCGCCCACGCCCACGAACGTCTTGGACTTCACCTGGCTGTCCTTCGCGCCGGCCTCGCCGTCGGCCTTGACCGACTCGACCATCACCACCGCGAGCCCGACGCCCTTGGGCGATTTCGCCAGCGCCTCGCGGGCCGCGGGGCCGAGCGCCGTCATCGCCTCGGCGATCCGCCGCCGGGCAGTGGGGTCGTCGATGAAGGCGAGCAAATCGGCGGCGTTGTCGACGTTGGCCCGCATCTGCTCGGCCACGCCGATCGCGGGGACGTCGGAGAGCTTGAGGTGGATCGAGCCCGCCTGGATCGCGGCCATGCGCTGCGCGGCGGTGTAGGTCGGGCCCGGCTTCGCGGAGGCGGATGCCGACGCGGGCGCGGCGGTGTGCTTGGTCGACTTGGTGGCTGCGAATGACGTGGAACTTGCGGGAGCGATCAGCGCCAACGCAGCCGCGGCGGCGATCGAGGTGACGAACGATGGATGCCGTTGAATCATGACGTTTCCATTCTCCCGCGCGTCCGCCGCGAGGGCGAGGGCGGGTCGAGCCTGTGGGTCCTCTGGTTCAGGAGAACGTGCGCGGGCGCGGATCATTGCCGCGCATGGGTCCAGGGGGGGCGGGGCGTGGTCCCGCGAAGGGATGGACAGCTCAAGCTGTCCATCGTTGAGGTTTTTGGAATCGAGCCTCGAAGTTCCACGGGAGCGCGCGGAACAAAAAACCTCTCCCCCCGTAAGACCCGCACACGTGTCCGGCGGAATCCGGACACCGGCGCGCAACTCCTTATTTTGAATTTCGGGTGTTGGCGTTCGTCCGGATTTTTCCGGACGCTGGTACCTATGTCCGGCGCGGGAATTTGGCCATTGAAAATGCTCTAAAAGGTGCCGCTCCTGCTGCGCTGCGTGTCCGGCAGGGTTACGCGTC
>JAPLMQ010000276.1 GCA_026386955.1 Planctomycetota bacterium | reverse complement strand
TGCGACGAGCGGTCGTTCGCCTCGTCGACTCATTTCTCTTCGGTGATCGTCAGGGTCTTGATGGTGTCGCCCTGCTTGATCGCGTTGACGACGTCCTGGCCCTGGACGACCTTGCCGAAGACGCTGTGCTTGCGGTCGAGCCAAGGGGTGGCGACGTGGGTGATGAAGAACTGGCTGCCGTTGGTGTTCGGGCCGGAGTTGGCCATGGAGAGGACGCCAGGGCCGTCGTGCTTGAGCTCGGCGTGGAACTCGTCGGCGAACTTGTAGCCCGGGCCGCCCGTGCCGGTGCCCTGGGGGCAGCCGCCCTGGACCATGAAGTCGGGGATGACGCGGTGGAACTTCAGCCCGTTGTAGAAGCCCTCGCCGGCGAGCTTCTCGAAGTTGGCGACGGTCTTGGGGGTCTTGTCGGCGTGGAGCTGCACCTTGATGATGCCCTTGCTGGTGTCGAAGGTCGCGACTTTCATTTCAGGTCCTTTCCAGGCGTGGAAGCCCAGGCGTTGATGATCGAATCGAGGCGTCACAAGGATGGAGGACTTAGGTCCTCCATCCCAGGGGCGTGGAAGTCTATCAGGGTTGGTGGAAGACTTCCTTGAGCCCCAGGCTCTTGGGGCTGTTGTCCGGGTTCGAGGGCATCACGTCCTTCATGTGGGCCCACCATTTCTTGCACTCGGGCGTCTGGGCGATCGCGTTCCAGCGGGCCTCGTCCTCGATCTCGGCATACCCAAAGAGCTGGTTGGTCTCGGGGTGGAGGAAGATCGAGTAGTTGTGCACGCCGTGCTTGCGGAGGACCGCCTCAAGCTCGGGCCAGATGGGGCGATGGCGCTTCTCGTACTCGACCTCGCTGCCCTTGTTGACCGACATGACGAACGCTTTGCGGATCATGGTGGAATCCTGTGCGGTTTGAGAAGGATGATGCGGTGGACATGCGATGATCGAGTTAGGCCTTCAGTTCGTACCCGTTCTCGATCAGGTCCTCGCGGAAGAAGTCGTAGTCGTGCACGCCCGTGTCGGTCCTCCAGCGGCCGACCGCCTCGGGCTTCACGGGGATCGACGCCATCTCGATGCCGACGAACTCGCCGATGGCCTTGAGCGTCCGCGGCTGGTCGAGCACGAAGTCCTCGAAGCGCACCTTCAGCCAGTGCTTCGGCCGCGGCGTGGCCTTCACCAGCTCGACCTGGTATTTCCAACTGATCGCCCGGCGGAGGCGGATGTCGTCGGTCTTCTCGTAGGGGACGCCGAAGCGGGAGAGGTCGTCGGTGATGTGCTCGCCCAGGATGCAGTCGCGCGGGTCGCGGATCCAGAAGATGTACTTGATCTCGGGGAAGAGGCGGACGATCCACGGGAAGACCAGCGTGGTCTCGGGCAGCTTCCACCCGCGGAGCTTGGCCTTGGAGTTGATGACCGTGGTGAGGTAGGACTCGACCAGCTTGGTGAAGGCCGGGTCGATGGGCATGGTGTGGAGCGGGGCGAAGTCCCAGCGGAGGCCGCCCAGGTGCTTGACGTGCCGGGCCATGACGCGGCAGGCCTCGTAGAGGTCGTCGGGCGGGAGGAGGTCGGAGGAGTTGTTGAGGGGCTCGCCGGTGTAGACGCCCGACTCGCGCAGAGTGTGGGAGATGGCGCGGGTGCCGGAGTGGCCCCGCCCGATGATGGTGATGAGGTTGCGCTGGGCCCGCGGGCCGGGAATCTTTTTCGGCTTCGGACGCTTGGGGGCGGGCGTCGCAGGCGCTGCGGCCTGCGGCGCGGGTTTCGTCTCTTCGGTGCTCACGGCTGTCGGACTCCTGAGGTCAGGTCGTGCGTCGGACAAGTGCGAATCAACTCAAGTCGTCGGCGCAAAGCCCAGGCACCGCGGTGCCTGGGGCCCTGCGCCGGATCTCAAGATCACCTCGTCGTTCGATCCAACGATCGGACGCCGATCACTTCCCCTGCAGCTTCGCGGCGCCCTTCGGGTCGCCGATGTGCATGGTGTTGTAGGCCTGGTCGCTGGTCTTGAACGCCCCCACGCCCGTGTGGCCGTGCCAGTCGCCCTGGGTGAGCATCGGGTTCTCGATGCCCAGCTCCTTGGAGCGCTTGGCGATCCAGGCGTCCATCCGCCCGCGCAGCGTCGCGACCAGCTCGGGGTTCTTCGCCGCGACGTTGGTCAGCTCGCTGGGGTCCTCGATGAGGTTGTAGAGCTCGACCGTCTCCTTGTAGTGGAAGTCGGGCTCGAGCGCGACGATCAGCTTCCACTGAGGCGTGCGCCACCCGTGCTTGCGCATCCAGGTGCACTCGGTGATGTAGAACTCGGAGTCGAAGCTGGCGACGTCGCCCGAGACGAGCTTCATCAGCGACTGCCCGTCGAACTTCACGCCCTTGGGCTTGATGCCCGCCAGGTCGAGGATCGTCGGCACGAGGTTCTTGTGGTTGTTGTAGCCCTTCACGCGCTTGCCCGCGGGGACCTTGCTCGGGAAGCGGATGATCAGCGGCACGTGCAGCGTGACGTCATACAGCCCGTGGTGGTCGAAGTAGCAGTCGTGGTCGTTGAGCGTCTCGCCGTGGTCGGCGTTGATCACCACGATCGTGTTCTCCAGCACGCCCAGCGTCTTGAGCTGCTCGAACAGCGCCTGGATGCACGAGTCCATGTAGGCGATCGCGCCGTTGTACTGCGCGACGATGTAGTCCGAGTCGGTGCAGCCGGGCGGGAACCACTGGCGGAAGTAGTCGCAGAAGGGCTTGAACTGGTAGACCTTCTCCAGCGACTTGTTCTTCGGGTCGAGCTCGTTGCCCTGGTAGAACATCCGCTCGAAGGGCACGGGCGGCAGGTAGGGCGAGTGCGGGTCCATGTGGCGGAGCATCAGGAAGAACGGCTTGTCACCCTTGGCGAGCCGGTCGAGCTCCGGGTGAGCGACGTTGTTCAAATTCTGGGCCTTGGGCGAGCGCCCGTCGTTCCACGAGCCCCAACCGGCGTAGTCGAGGTACTTGTCGAACCCGCGCGAGCCGGGGTTCCCGGTGAAGCCGATGCAGGTCGTCTCGTAGCCCTCGTCCTTGAGGATCTCCGCCAGCGTCTTGACCTTCGGCGTCAGCCCGCCCTTGTGGCGAAGGGCGACGACCTCGGTGCCGAAGGCGTCGCGCCCGGTGAGCATCGAGGAGTAGGCCGGCGTGGTGGGGATGTGGGCGGAGTAGGTCTTCTCGAAGAGCGTGCCTTCCTGGGCGAATTTGTCGATGTGCGGGGTGGTCTGGTGCTTGTACCCGTAGCAGCTCATGTGGTCCGCCAGCAGCGAGTCGATCGCCAGCAGCAGGACGTTGGGCGTCTTCTTGCCGGCGGGCTTCTTGGCGGGGGTCTTCTTCGCGGGGGCCTTGGCCATGGGAGGGGTTCCTGGGAGGGCGTTGGAGGTTCGAGTTGGAGCGTGGTCGGTTCGGAAGTCGGATCGGAAGTTGAACGATTCGGCAGATGACCCGCCGGGTTGGATTTATTTGACGTCGCGGACGGCGACGCGCTTGCCAAGCTTGGCCGACTCATAGGTGGCGAGGGTCATCTGCAGCACGTCGCGACCCTCCTTCACGGAGGCGAGGGCGGGGCCCTTGCCGTTCATGAAGGCCGCCAGCGGCGCCGCCAGTCCGCCGATGCGCGGCCCCTGGTTGGGAGGCGAGGGAATGGGCGAGCGAGTCCAGTCCTTGTCGCCCTGGATGAGCCACTTGAGCCCCACGGCGTCGGCGGGGCGCGGCGAGCCGGCGCTGGTCCCGTCACCGAAGCTCTGCGTCAGGTAGCCCTTCTCCGCGGTGATCTCGGTGGTGTTCTCACCCGCGTTGACGCAGAAGGAGCCCACCACCTCGGCGAACAGGCCGTCGGCGTAGCGGAAGATGGCGATGCCGTGATCGTCGGGGACCTTGGGGTTCCGCAGCGTGTCGATCTCCGCCATCACGCTCTGGGGCATGCCCAGCAGCCAATAGAGGAAGTCGATGGCGTGGGCGGCGTCGTCGGCCCACATCCCGCGGTTGAGCTCCGGCTTGACGTGCCAGCTCTCGTCGAACCCCGCCCAAAGATGCGTGCTGAGCGTGTGCCGGCGGCGCACCATGTAGAGCCGCCCCAGCGTGCCATCCGCCACCAGCCGCTTCATCTCCAGGTTCTGCGGGTCGACGCGCATCTGCCACGCCAGCGTGAACGGCACCTTCGCCTTCTCCACCGCGGCCACGATCGCGTCGGCCTCGGCGAGCGTCAGGCAGAGCGGCTTCTGCAGCACGATCGTCTTGCCCGCCTTGGCCGCCTGCGCGACCAGGTCGGCGTGCATCGACGTCTCCGCGGCGATCACCACCGCCTGGATCGCCTTGTCCGCCAGCAGGGCCGCGGGCGTCGCGTGCGCGGCGAGGGAGAACTCCTTGGCGTTGTTCGCCAGTCGCGCGGCGTCGTGGTCCCACCCCGCGGCGATGTTGATGCCCAGCTCGGGCTTCTGCTTCCACTCGCGGCAATACATGCCCACGTGCGCGTGCGCGAAACCCAGGATGCCGATGTTGATGCTCATGGGCGCGGATGCTCGAAGAGGTTTGCGGTTCACTCGCTCAAAGCCTAGGCACTGCGGTGCCTGGGTTTTCGATCGTCCAGGAAAACCTCACCGCGCCTTGCACGCCTGCAGCGAGGCTTGCATGTGCCCGCGCGACTCCGCGGCGATCGCCACGCACAAAGGCAGCTCCAGCGCCTTCGCCCCGATCACCTCCAAGTCGACCGGGCCCGTGTAGCCCGCCTGGTGCAGCACGCGGATGTAGCCGATCAGGTCGATGTCGCCGCGGCCGTTGGCCTGCATCGGGGGCGTGCCGGGGTTCTGCTGCCTGCCCTTGCAGTCGCGGATGTGGACGTGCTTGATGCGCTTGACCACCGCGGCGATCGCCTCGACGGGGTTCTCGTTGGCGCGGTGGATGTGGCTGGGGTCCATGTCGAGCCCGAAGGCCGGGTGCTTGATCGCCTCGAGCATGCGCAGCGTGGTGGGCGTGTTGAAGATGGCCGCCCCCACGTGGGCCTTCACGCAGAGCGTCACGCCGTAGTGCCCGGCCCGGTCGGCCAGCTTGCCCAGCGAATCGATCGACTGCTGGAAGGTCGCCTCGTCGCCCGACTTCCCGCCCGGGCCGCAGTTGACGATCGGGATGCCGATCTCGACCGCCGACTGGAACGCCTGCTCCATCTTCGCGGCGTCCTGCGAGGGCTGCTCCATCGCGAAGATCGGGAGGTTGTACTTCTTGACCAGCTCCTTCGCGACCGGGGCGACCTCCTTCCACTTGTCGAGCACGAGGTGGTCGCTCATCCCGTCGATGGCGGAGAGTTCGATGCCGTCGTAACCCGCCGCGGCGGTGTACTTGAAGGCGGTCTCCATGTCGAAGCCGCCGAAGAGGACCGAGTTGACGCCGAGTTTCATGCGATGACCTCAGTTGGATGAAGCGAATGTGATTGGACGATCAGGCGGCACGCCTGTGTGCCACGGGTGGATTGCCACCCGTGGAGCGATCTCGCAGGGAGCTTACCTGACTTCGATGGTCTTCCCGGTCTGGATCGACTCGATCGCCGCCTGGAGCACGCGCTGGGCCGCCAGCCCGTCCTCGCCCGAGCCGTCGATCTTCTCCGGGGCGACCCCCGCCGTCACCTGCTCGAGGAAGACGTGGATGCGGTCGCGGAAGGTGTCCTCGAAGTCGCGGAACCCGCCGAAGACGGGATTGGAGTAGACGGTGCGCTCGACCTGCCCCGCGGGGTAGTAGTTCAGCTCGCGCCACATGTCCTCGAGGACGAAGCGCCCGCCAGTGCCCGCGACCTCGCAGCGCTCCATGGGGTGGCCGCGCTGGATGTCGTACGAGCCGGTGAGCCCGCCGACCACGCCGTTCCTGAAGCGCATGCTGAAGTGGGCGGTGCTCCAGATCGTGCGGCCCGGTGCCTTGGAGGCGAAGCAGTGGACGTGCGAGATGTCGCCGCAGTAGTAGCGCATGACGTCGACGGTGTGCGGGTGGAGGGCCTTGATGTGGAACCAGGGCGAGCTCTCCGCCGGGTTCATGATCCACATGCTCATGTTGACGAAGAGCAGGTGGCCGAGCTTGCCCTCGTCGACCCACTTCTTCGCGAGCCTGCCCGCGGGGGTGAAGCGGTGGTTGAGGTTGATGCCGTAGCAGCGGTTCTTCCTCTTCGCGAGGGCGACCATCTCCTCGCCCTTGGCGATCTCGTTGGAGATCGGCTTCTCGCCCAGCACGTGGCAGCCCGCCTCGAGGGCGAGCATCGTCGGCTCGTAGTGGTCGCTCCCATACTCGTACCCGCCGGTGGTGACGCTCACCACGTCGGGCTTCAGGCTCTTGAGCATCTCGGCGACGCTGGTGAAGGCGGGCACGCCCAAGCGCTTCCCGGCCTCGTCCGCGCGATCCTTGCGGACGTCGCAGACGCCCACGAGCTGGGCGAGCGAATCCGAGCGGTACATATCGGCGTGGCGATTGCCGATCGGCCCCATTCCGATGACGCAGACACGCAGCATGGCGATTCCAGGCGGGAAGGCGACGACGCCTCGTGGCCTGTCTCCGTGGGTGAGGCCGAATCCGGGCCGGGGCGAATCGACCCAAACCTGCGGCCGCGGGCGCGACGAAGCCCACGGGTGGACGCAGGGGGAATAGTCTGCCCGACCCGGGGGGAAACGTCTAGCACGGGTCTGCCAAAAAGTTGGACTTTCATGCGCAGGGGGGATCTGGGCTCACCGTACCGCCGCCTCGTTCGCGACCCCGCTCAAAGGCTCCGTTGTGATCGTCTCCCACGCCAGCTTCTGCAGGTGGCGGTTCAACTCCTTCAAGCCGTCGCCCTCCCATTCCCCCGGCTTGCCCGCCACGCCCGGCTTGTCGAGCGCCGTCATGCCCACCGGGCTCTTGTGGTACATCGCGGCGAACCAGCAGTAGGCCACCAGGTTCCGCAGCGCCTGCGATGGATGCCCCCCAGGGTCGCGGAAGAGTTGCGATTGCTTAGTCAGCCCAGGGACCTTGCCCGCGAGGATCTCCTGGCGGAGCCGGATCAACGCCGGGCCGATGGGGACGAGGGTGACGAACTCGCGCCCGTGCCGCGCGTTGATGGCCCTGACCTGCTCGCGCTGCTTGACGAGATAGTCGTCGATGACCTGCCCCATCGCCTTGAGCTCAGCCGCGTCGGGCTTGTCGTAATCCGCGATCGTCGTGTGCTCCTCGTGGTTGTCCCTGGGGAACCACGAGAACTGGATCATCACCCGCCCCGCGGGGTTCTTCTCGAACGCCAAATCGGCGAAGAGGTCGATCCCGGGATCGGGCACGGTGCGGTTGGGCGAGAGGGTCAGCACGTCGACCTGCCCGGAGTTCAACGCGGCCTTGGCGGGGTTCTTGTCGTCGGGCACGTTCCAATGCTGCATGGGATAGGAGTTGCCGATGAAGAAGGTGCCCAGCGTGCGGTGGTCGGCCAACTTCGTCTCGTGGGCGAGGGCCTGCAGCGGCTGATCGATGAAGACGTGGAAGCTGTGCCCGCAGACGAAGACGCGCTGCCCCTTGGTGATCGGCGCGGCGGTGGCGGCGGGCTGCGTTGACCTGCCCCCGTTTTATGGTCCACCCGATATGAGAGTCGGCGTCTGATCCTTGCGT
>JAPLMQ010000240.1 GCA_026386955.1 Planctomycetota bacterium | reverse complement strand
ACTCCCAGTCGGAGCCCCAGTAGGCCTCGTCCTGGTGCCAGGGCGTGGCGGCCGGCGAGCGGGCGGGCTTGAGGATGGCGTGGTCGCCCTGGAAGGTGGCCTCCTCGCCGAGGAGTTGCTTGGCGATGGCCAGGGCGTTGGCCATGTAGAGCGAGTCCTTCAGCTCCGGCTCGTAGCGCGACGGGCCGAGGATCTGCGGCAGCTTCGCCTCGACGCCCTCCTCGTCGGCGCCGGCCAAGTCGAACTGGTTGCCGGTCTCGCGCCCCGTGCGGTTGGCGAAGAGCCGGTCGTAGATGCCGCGCATGCGGGCGATCTCGGCGGCGGAGGTGATGACGTCGAGGGAGAGGTAGCCGTGGGTCTTGAAGAACTCGACCTGGGCCGGCGCGAGCTGGATCGTGGGGTTCATGCGGCCTCTGCCCTGTATGTAGCCCTGAAGTAGCCCCGGAGCCGCCCGCTGGCTAGATCATGCCCACCCAGTTGGCGGGGCAGAGCAGGACGGGCATGTCGGCCTGGCGGATGATGTTGCCCGGCACATCGCCGGCGATGAGGCGCTTGAAGACGCCCTTGCCGGTGAGCCCGAGGATGACCATCGTGCAGCCGCGGGCCTTGGCGGTGTTGAGGATCGCCTTGGGCACGTCGTCGGAGAAGAGCATGACGCCCTCGGCCCGCACGCCCGCGAGCTTCAGCCCCTCCGTCAGCAGCTTCAACGTCTGCTCACCACGCTGTTTGGCGTCGGATTCGCTCTCGTCCTCGTCGTTGAGCTGGGTGACATGGGCCACCACCACCTCGGCGTCGAGCCGTTTGGCCAAATCCGCGATCGGGGCCGTGAGCTTCTCACTGGCCCAGGGCGAACTGACGGCGATGAGGAACTTGCTCCTGCCCAATCGATCACTCCATGGCGGACGGGGACGCGACGCGCGGGCATGATATCAGCTTTCAGACCGACCGGCCACGGACGGAGGCCGAGGCGACTCGGCGGCCATGCGGCGGCGTCGAGGCGGCACGGACGCGGGCAAGGAGCGGCGTCGCAGCGTGCCCTCAGCCGCGGGGGAGCGGACACGCGGCGGGACATTATCCGGCCCTCACGGGGCCTCCAAAACGACGATGTCGACCAGTCCGACCTCGGGCAACTCGACGACGATGGTCGGCACGCCTTGCTTCAGGTCCGGGCTGAGCGGGCGGACCGGCGGGGAGCCGGGGCCGATCGGCATCGGGAGCTCCTTGAAGTCGAGCCCCTTGGGGTAGGCCGTGGACCAGACCTTCTTGGGCTTGGCCATGCCCTCGATCTGAAGCTGCACGCCCTTGGCCTTGCCGAGTTGCTGGTGGCCGAGGTTGACCACGGTGATGACCGTCCCCTTGGGCGACTGCAGGCGGTTGGTGACGATGTGCTGCTGGGTGACGCGGGTGTCGGACACCATCTTCGCGTCGACCAGCGGGCGGAGGATCGCCTCGCCCGCGGCGATGTCGAAGATGACCGGCTCAAAGTGGGCGGGCGACGTCTCCTGCCCGCCCTTGCCGGTGGGACGAACGGGCAAGGCCTTCTTGGCCCAGGCCTCGCCGGGCGAGGCGCCGATGTAGTAGCCCGCGCCCTTGCCGGTCTTGGCGGAGACGAAGGCGGGCGAGTCGTCCTTGTAGGTCGCGAGCACGGTCGCGCCTTCGCCGGCCTTGAAGCGCTCGAGGGTGACGATCGCGTCGAACGACCAGGTTTCAGACTGTTCCCCGCCGCGGCTGTGCACGCTGTCGATCGGCTTGCAGAAGAGCAACTCCAGCTTGCTGCGCAGCGGCCCCTTGAAGCGCTCGTAGGCCGTCGCGGCGCCGCGCCCCAGCACGGGGTCGAGCCCGGTCAGCGGCTCGTCGTACTCGTCCTTCCTCGCCGCGCCGGCCGAGGCGTAGACGATCCCGCCCGCCTTGACCCACTCGGAGATCGGCTTCACCGTCGCCTTCTCCATGTTCTCGCCGCCGACGTAGAGGAACTGGTACCCCTTCAGCCGCCCCTCCTGCACGTCGGCCTCGGTGACCAGGTCGACACGGTAGCCCGCGTTGCGCAGCACGTAGTAGGTGTTCTTCCGCTCCTCCTGGAAGGCGTTGGTCGCCACGCTCCCGGGGGCGACCGCGCCCTGCCCCTCGCCGCCGAGCTCCCACGTGTCGCTCGCCTCGCTCAAGAGGAAGGCGATCGGCGCCTGGATCGGCTTGGCGGGGTCGAGCCAATCCTCGGTCTTGCCCGCCATGCCCGAGACGTCGCGCATCACCTTGAAGGTCGGCAGGCCGTCGCGCACGCTGACGTAGTTCTCCGTCGAGAAGCCGTCGGGCGGGATCGAGAACCAGTCGATGTCCTTGATGTTCTGCCCGAAGAGCGTGACGGCGTTCTGCAGCAAATGCTCAGGCGAGTTCCCGGGGTAATGCGGCATGCAGTAGAACTGCATCCGCTGGCCGTTGTACTTCGTCCCGGCCTTCAAATAGCCCGCCTGCCAGTCGATCACGAGGCGCGACGTCTCGGGCTGGCAGTAGTCGTAGTCCTCGCTCCAGGCGACCGACATCGCGTTGCCCTTGAACGACTCGATGAAGCTCGACTGGTGCATCCAGTAGAAGGGGTGCATGCCGCCGAGGTTGGCGCTGGTGTGGGCGTCGGGGCCGAGCAGCTCCTTGAGCTTGCGGGTCTTGGCGGCGAAGTCCTCGACGCCCTTGTGGACGCGGAACCCGGCGCTGTGCCAGTAGAGCCGCTTGAGGGTCTTGTCGACCGCGGCCCCGCTCTGCCCCTTGGGCAGCACGCCGATCTGCACCGCCACGTCGTTGCTCATCGCGTTGAGCGGCTTGACCACGTCCCAGCTCGCCAAGCCCAGGTCGGCCGGGCTGACGTTGCGCTTCTTGAGGAACTCGTGGAACTCGGCCAGCAGCTTGGGGTCGTTGATGTCGACCGCGGGCAGGCCGATCTCGTCGCCGAAGGAGAGGAAGTAGAAAGCCTTGGGGTCGCCGCCAGCCGTGATGGACTTCGCCGCGGCCTCGGGGTCCTGTCCATGCTGAATGGTCCCGCCGCCCAGGAAGGGCGCCTTCGCCTTGGCGTAGGCGGTGCGGTGGGCGTCGACCGTGGCCTTGTCGAGCGAGTTGCCGGTGAGGGTGTTGAGCCCGACGGCGAGGCGGAAGGCGAGCGAGAGGTCGAGGTTCGCCTGGCCGGCGACGGGGGCGTAGGAGTAAGGCGTGCCGGTCCCGCCGAAGAACCGCATCTTGCCGGGGATCGGCCCGATGCGCGGCAGCTTGTCGAGCTCCTCGACCATGTGGCGGTAGACGTCGGTCAGCTTTATCGTCCAGCGCTTGCCCTCGGGCGACTTCAGGTCGGGCTGGAGCAGGAAGGAGAGGGCCGATTCGTCCGAGGCCATCGTCAATGTCTTGACCACATCTGCGGGCGCGGTGCCGATCTCGACCGACATCGGCAGCGAAGGCTCTTCGCCCCTGACGGGCACGCCCTTGTCGTCGACGGGCGTCGCGCGGAGCGTCACGGTGGTGGCGCTCTCGACGGTCATGATCGGGCCGACGTTCATCCACGGGCCCGACTCGCCGGGCTTGAGCACCGTCGAGAGCTGGCCGGAGGGCTCGCTCAGCGGCTCGCCCTTGTCGTTCTTGATCACCTGCCCCTTGTCGTCGTAGAAGCGGATCAAGGCCTGGTGGTTGTTGTAGGGGGCGTAGAAGGCGGGGTAGCGCTTGGTGAGCGTCGACCAAGTGATCTTCGCCGGGCCGGCCGCCTTGGCGTCGAGCTTGTAGCGGAAGTAGACGCTGTTGCCGAGCATCAGCTCGTCGAGCAACGGGTAGCGCGGGTAGCGCGGCGCGGAGAGATCCGAGAGGTCGGACGTGATCATGACCACGTCGATCGAACGAGCCCCGGCCGGGGCGGGGTTCTTGGTCTTGGCGATTGTGAGATTCACCTCGCCAGCGGGCAGCTCGACGACGTAGCCCTCGGCGGCATCATGGTCGATGCCCCAGCTCCAGTACAGGTTGCCGGTGGTGAGCTTGTCGGTGAAGCAGAAGTGCTTGGGCGAGTCGATCAGGCCGTAGGTCTTGCGGAGCAGCGACTTGCCGCCCGCGGCGACCTCGACGTCGAAGGCGTAGTTGAAATACGGGGGGCACTCGTACTTGACCCACACCTTGTACTTCCCGGCCTTGGGGACGTTGACCGTCGCCTTGAGCTCGGCGGCGTTGTCGCCGGCGTCGGTCATGACGGTGCGGGTCCGGCTCTGCCAGTGGCCGCCGAAGACGTTGTTCTGGTAGAGGTCGAAGCCTGCGCGCCCCACCTGCCACTTCGGGGAATTCATGCCGAAACCGCCGGAATCGACGCCCTTCATGTCCTCGGCCTCGACGACGATGCGTGTCACCCCATCGGGACCCACCGGGTCCGGCGCTGGCGCAGCCTGGGTGATCGATGCCCCGGGGAGCAGGCCGACCAGGGCAAGCAGCGCCAGGATGACGAAACGGATGAACGTCATGGTGAATTCCCGCTGAAAATTGGAGTTGCGCGGACCGGAACGAACCGGAGAACGGGCTTGGTGGATGTCCGAAGGCCACCGCCTCGAAAACCACTCGCCTCTCTGTAAGACCCGCACAAGTGTCCGGCCAAATCCGGACAAGATTCCGCATCGCGTGACGGGGCCAGCGGTTAAAAAATATTTCCGATTCGGCGAAATCGCGGGCTCCGCGCGCCCCGACCCCACCGAACGCGTCGGGCTTGAAGGCCCGACGCGATCGATGGGCTTGATCGGGTCATGCGAGTCGATGTGTCGACCGAGTCGACCTCAAATCACTTCGCGAAGACCACGTAATCGGCCTCGGTCAGGTCGATCTTCACCGTCGCCTTGCCGTCGGCATAGGTCACCGGGATCGACTTGCCGTTCTGGACCGACTTGGCCGACGAGGGCTTGAAGGGCAGCACGACGTCGACCGTCACGTCCTTGGCCGGCGCGGGGTTCCAGTTGACCAGCGTCACGAACGAGCCCGAGGCGTTGTCGATGACCATGCCCTCGACCATCGGGTTCGAGCAGCGGACGTTGCTGACCACCGGCTTGCCCTCGAAGGGCAGTTCGATCAGCTTGGCGGCGGGGGTGCCGTAAGCCTCGGGGTTGTAGACCATTCGGCGGCCGCCGCGGGCCCAGGGGGTCGCCTTCACGCCGGCCTTGAGGACGTTGTGGCCCGGCAGCGCGCCCACGGCGATGGCCTTGCCCTTGCCGTAGTCGCGCACCGTCACCGCGGCCTTGCCGTCCGACCACTTGCCGATCACCTTCGCCTCGCCCGGGGTGAGCACCTGCTTCATCGCCACCGCGGGGATCTTCTCGCCGTTGAAGTCGATTGTGTCGATCGGCTTGAGCAACGGGAGCTCGAGCAGCGGGCGGATGTGCCGGGCGTTCTTCTCGATCGTGACCGACTTCAAGCCCAGCAGATCGAGCATCGACTGCTCGGGCTGGCCGAACTGGTTCATGTAGCCCAGGCCTGCGCAGGCGAAGAGCGTCCCGCCGTTCTTCACCCAGGCGTCGAGCTTCTTGGTGGCGTGCGTCTCGGCCCATTCGCCGGCGAAATAGACCACGTCGTAGTTCTTGAGGATGTCGATCTTCGGGTCGGTGATGTCCTCGTCGGTGATCAGGTCGACGCCCTGCTGGGACTGGCGCAGCGACAGGTAGAGCCCGTGCAAGTCCTTGCGGCAGAGGGTCTGGCAGTAGGCCTGCTTGTCCATCTGCGTCATGGCGACGAAAGGGTCGTCCTTGAGCTCGACCTTGACCTTCGCCTCGTTGAAGTCCACCGCCCGGCTGATGATCAGCCCAACGCGCGACGGGCGGTAAGTCCCGCCCGAGGCGATCTTCTCGACCTCGCCCGAGTCGTAGATCGACTCGGAGATGGCCTTGAAGGAGTCGGGATAGGCCCAGGCGACGAAGTTCTCGGTGAAGTTCTCGGCCGGGGCGACCCAGAAGCTGTCGATCTGCGTCGCGCCGGCGCCGATGGCGTAGACCATGCCGCGGCGGAGATTCTCGGGAAGCTGCGCGGGGGCGTGGGGCATCACGTAGAAGTGGATCGGGAGCTTGTGGTATTTCACGGCGCAGCGGGCGTTTGCAAGCATCCAGCCGATCATGGCCGGGGGCTCAGGCACGGAGAAGATGTAGTCCTCGGTCCAGTAGGCGCTCATGCCGCGGAAGCGGAAGATGTCGATCCACTGGTCGAGCGCGCCGAAGTATTGCGGAGCGCCGTGGGGCGAGTAGTTCGCGCCGGTGAGGACGTCCTTGTTCAGCAACTCCTCGGCCTTGCGGGTCATCGCGGCGTAGTCGCCGAAGCGCTGCTCGGCCCCGAAGAGCTTGGAGTAGTAGGCGATGCGCGGCTGGGCGGCGTCCTGCGTGAGCTTCGCCTGGGAGGGATCGACCCCGCCCAGGTCATCCTTGCTGATGCCCTTTTGATTGAGCCAGGCGGTGAACTTGGGGGCGTAGGCGGCGTCGGCGTAGTTGATGTCGCCGATGCTGATCTCGTCGCCGAAGGAGAGGATGCGGAAGTTTGCCTTCTGCTCGGGCGTGAGGTTCTTCACGAAGCCTTCGATCTCGGCCATGCTGTGGGTGTGCTGGTGATACCCGTCGCGCTTGAGGTGGACGAAGTTGTCGGGCAGCTGGGTGTTGTAGCCCAGCGCGTCCTTGAACTGCGGGACCCAGGCGTAGGGGGCGTTGAACGCCCCGTAATAGGCGAGCAGTTCCGGCTTCTTCCCGCCGTTGGCGCGGCGCCACTTGTTCTTGGCGAGGTCGCCGATCTGGGCGGCCAAGTCGCGGCTGGGAGCGGCCTTGGAGTCGGCGTTCCAGGCGATGTCGATGGGGAGGACCAAGGCCTCGCCGTTGACGACCTTGCCCCCGCCGACCTTGTCGGAGCCCTGCGCGTCTCGGGCGACTTCGACTTCGATCGGGGTCGCGGCGTCCTTGGGGTCGGCGGCGGTGAGGCGAAGCCAGATGCCCTCTTCATGGGCGAGACGGCAAACCGAGGCGATGTTGAACCATTCGCTCCACTGCCCCGGGGGAACCGGGGCGGCGGGGAACTCGCCGCGCTGCCCGTCGTAGCGGGGCTGCAGGTGGCCCGCGGTCTGGGCCGCGACCTTGGTCGCCACCGCGAGCGGGTTCTTGAAGCGGGCGTAGACCTTCGAGGCCGCGATCGCCTCCATGATGAACGGGCTGCTGATCCCGGCGGGCTTGTAGCCGGTGTAAGTGTCGGTCGGCTCGCTGGTCACGATCACGCAGTCGATGAAACGGTCGCCCGCGGGCTCGGGGTTCTTGACCGTGGTGATGCGGATCTCGGCCGGCCCGGCGGCGAGTTGGGCCATCGTCTTGGGCGACTCGGCGGCGTCATGGTCGACGCCCCAGTACCACCAGAGCTGCTTGATCGGCGGGGACTTGTAGGCCGCGGCGAAGCTGTAGAAACGCTCGGCGTTCACGTCGCCGTAGACGTGCGTGAAGACGGTCTTCCCGCCTTGGACGACCTCGATCTTGTGGTGGTAGTTGAAGTACGGGGGCGACTGGTACTTGCTCCAGACGCGGTAGGCGCCCGCGGCAGGGACGTCGATGGCGCGGACGGCGACGGAGCCCTCGCTTGAGGCCGGCGCGCCGAGCAGCCCGCCGTTCATCACCCACATGCCGCCGTAGCAATGGCTTGCGTAGCTGTCGTCCTGGTGGACGGGCGTCCAGCCCTTCTTGTCCTGCGTGGTGAAAAACTCGCCCTCGGCGACGATGACCGTCGGGTCGGTGGGCTTGGCCTTTTCGTTGGCGACGGAGACGGGCGGAAGCTTGGCGATCTTGATGACCCGGGGCTGCCAGGCAGGGTAGGCCGGCGCGGGAGCGACGGCGGAGTTCGACCCTGCGGCAGCGGCAGCGGGAGCGGCGGGGGCTGCCGGAGCCGCGGAGGAAGCCGGATCGGCGCTGGCGGAGCAGGCCACGGCCAGTGCGGTGCAGACGCCCATCGACAGGCGGGCCAACGATCGCTTGAGCATAAAGTTCCATCTCCGAAGGTGATGCGGGGGAGGCGCGGCCGACAGGCCGGCGCGGCGGGTTGCGGGCGAGCCATCGTCGGATCGCCCTTGGCCGTTGTCAAACATGCGGGGGAGAGGCATTATTTCGTCGCGGAAACGACGGGCTTCTTGTCTGGCCAGAGCCGGACACTGTGTGTCCGAAGTCGGAGCGATAGGCGGTACTCCGCCTCGCGCGAAGTGCCGATCTCGCGGTTGCGGCACAATCCCCAATGATTCGTGCGAGCGGAATACCGCTTTCGCCCGAACTACGGACACACAGTGTCCGGCTCTGATCAGAATGGATGTCTCGCAGACCCCCTCGACTGGCATCCCCGCCCAACCTCCGTTACAATCCGCGGCCCGGCATCACGCCGTCGCCCCGACCGAGTAGAGTCGGGGCTACCAACCCACGACGGAGCTTCGTTCCATGGCAGAGTTCACGCAGTTCGGCGCCGCCCCTCGCGTCAAGGTCAGCAAGGTCTCGAGCAACGGGACCCTCTTCATCGACTACAAGGACGCGGAGAACCTCCGCCGGATGCTCACGCCCAACGGCAAGATCCAGGGCCGCAAGCGCACCGGCATGAACGCCAAGGAGCAGCGCCTGCTCTCCCAGGCGATGAAGCGGGCCCGCTTCATGGCCCTCCTGCCCTTCACCTCGGCGACGCTGTAAGCAGCGACCCGCGGCCTGAAGGCTCACTGAAAAACCCAACGCCCACAAGCCCACTGATCCCGACGGTACTCCGTCGGGTTCGGTGGGGTTCTGCGCGCACAGACCGCTCGCTTCAACCGAAAAACCCCATCGAACGCATCGGGCTTGAAGGCCCGACGCGATCAATGGGCTTGTTCCATTTCCGCGCGACTTGACCGCCTCATCTCGCCCGCCAAGCGG
>JAPLMQ010000021.1 GCA_026386955.1 Planctomycetota bacterium | reverse complement strand
TGAAGGCGTCGCGGGCAATGGGCTCGTTGGCCTCGGCGGTCCTGGTCGCGGTGTGGTTTGCGGTCTTCGCCATGGGAGTCGTCCTCCTGGAGGAATTTCGTTGTTTCATCGGTGAGGTTTGAAAAGGGCAGGTCCGGATGCGGCTGGGCTTCTTGAAGCTGGCCGGGACCCGGACCTATCCCCGATTCACCTTCGGTCTTCCCTTGGCGCCGGTGATGCGCGGGGAGTGTGCGCGGGGAATCAAAGCGTTCACGGAATCGACGGCCGGGGCAGGCTCAGGCCGGTGTCGCCCGCCTGCCTCGTCGTCGTCAGCGGCCGAGCATCTTGGCGACGATGAAGATCAGGAACGCCCCGCCCAGTCCACCGCCCAAGAGCAGGTAGATGAGCGAGTATCCGATCGCCGCCAAGGCGGGAGTCATTTGAATGAGCTGGTGCATGATGTTTCCCTTGTTTGCTCAGTTGTTTCTTGTGTGGTGAATCGAGATTCGAATCCCGGTCAGCGCCGGGGCCACAACAGGCCGACCAACATCCCCGCCCCTGCGGCGAGGGCGACGGAGGCCAGCGGATGGGCGGCGACCGACTTTGAGAGGTCCTTCGTGACCTGCTCCGACCGCGCCTTGCCGCTCTCATACGAATGCTGCAGCGTGTCGCGGACCGCGGCGACCGCGTGGTCGGCGGTGTCGATCGCCGAGTGGGCGGCCGTTCCCGCCCAGGAGGCGGCGCCGTTCAACCCGCGGACTGCGGCCTGCGCCTTGGACTTTTCATGATGAAGTAGCCGGTTCACGGCGTTCTCCTTCGATTCGGATGTGCTCGGTGGTTTCATCGTGGTCACCGGCCGCATAGCCAAGCCGGCGACCATGTCCCTTCAGAGTCCCGTCGGAATCATGCGGATGAAATCAAGGCCGCATCATCAGGATCAGGCGGGGTGGCCGCCTCGGCCCAAGAGCATCACCACCAACACCACTACCACCAACAGGGCCATGCCGCCGCTGGGGTAGTAGCCCCAATCCGTGCTGTAGGGCCACGCGGGAAGGGCGCCAAGAAGGGCGAGGATCAGGATCACAAGGAGGATCGTGTAAGCCATGACTTTCTCCAGTCGTCGTTGTGACAAGCCAATCGTTCCGGGGTGGCCAGACGGCTTGCTTGTCGGTGAATCGGTTCGTCCATTCACTCCACGCGTGCGGTCGATCACACGCGACACAAGTGATTAATGTCGCCCCGAATCGAGGATCAACATCAGGCATACGCTGATTCGCCCACGGACGAACCCCCAGCCGCGCACCGGGCCGACCACGGCCGACCAATCACGCGTTCCCGCCCCAGTGGTCGCTAATATGCCCGCGACACGCGTCCCGATTCGCGCCCCTCCACCGAGGCCCCCGCCATGCCCACCGCCCCTGTCCTCATCACCTTCGCCCTCTTCACTTGGCAAGGCGACTACGCCTCGTGGGACGAGCCCCACGGCGTGGGGCAGACCGAGCACGAGTCGAACATCTACACCATCCGCTCCGACGGCTCGGGCCTGCGCAAGGTCGTCGGCGACCACCACCGCGCCAACAACCCTCGCTTCTCGCCCGACGGCACTCGCCTCTATTTCCAGGCCAAGGTCGGCGCGAATTACCAGATCTTCCGCTGCGGGCTCGACGGCTCGGACGTCGAGGACCTCACCTCCGGCCACGCGATGTCGAAGGAGTCCTTCGGGTTCACCTTCGCCCGCGACGGGAGGTTGGTCTACGGCTCGTTCGACGGCCGCAAGACCCACGTCGCCACCATGAACGCCGACGGCTCCGACGCGCGGCTGCTCGCGCCCGAACTGGGCTACTGCTACATGGCCAACTACAGCCCCGACGGCAAGCGCATCGTCTTCGCCCACACCGAGCGCAACTACCGGCTCATGACGGCCGACCCCGACGGCAAGAACCTCTTCGTCCTCACGCCCGACATGGAGGAATGCTTCGGCCCGCACTACACGGGCGACGGGCGCGGCATCATCTTCATCCGCCGCGACGAGGACATCTACCGCGTCGAGGCCGACGGCTCGAACATCCGCCGGCTAACCACCGGCAACAAATACCTCCACTACTACCTCACGCCCAACGACAAGCACGGCTCGACCGACGGCCACAGCCTCTCGCCCGACGGACGGCGGATCGCCTACATGGCGACGCGCGAGGGCAAGTCGCAGTTGTTCGTCATGAACACCGACGGCTCGGGGCAGAGGCAGCTCACGCGCCTTCCCACCCGCTGCTCGCGCGCGAAATGGAGCGCCGACAGCCGGCAGATCGCCTTCGTCTCCTTCGTGCGCGAGCCGCACGCGCAGTTGTTCATCATCGACGACACGCAGGGCGAGCCCGCCCCGCCGCGGCAATTGACCGACCTCCCCGGCGCGGTCTTCCTGATGGATTGGATGCCCACGGTGGCCTGACCGACATGGCTCCGTCCTCCCGACCGCGGAGAGCGCACCCGTGACCCGCCTGCTTTTCATCTGCTCCCAGAATCGCCTGCGGAGCCCCACCGCCGAGCAGGTCTTCTCAACCTGGCCGGGCGTCGAGTGCGCGTCGGCGGGCGTGCTGGCCGACGCGGACGTGCCGCTGAGCGGCGAGTTGATCGATTGGGCCGACCTAATCTTCGTGATGGAGCGTAGGCACCAAACCCGGATGACGGCCCGGTTCCGGCCGCACCTTCGCCACAAACGGGTCATCTGCCTGGGCATCCCCGACGACTACGAGTTCATGGAGCCCGCGTTGGTGAGCCTGCTCCGCGCAAAGGTCGCCCCCCACCTCCCTTGATCCGACCGCCTTGCAGGCGAGCCTGGCGTCGGCCCGGCGAGGTCACAAAAAATGCCTCGGCCGACGGATGCGGGTCCGCCGGCCGAGGCATGGAGCTGACATTCGAATCGACTAACCGACGGTTCACGCGATGAACTGCACCGCGTCGGAGATCACCTCCGCGCTCGTGCCGGTGTTGCGGACCACGATCTTGGAGTTGCTGTCGAGGTTGAACGCGCCGAGGTTGGTGTAGCCGCCGAGGGTCTGGTTCCACGTGACGGTCTTGATGATCCCTCCCGCGGTGTAGATGTCGACCTGGACATTGGTCGCCAGGCCCGAGCCGCCGGGGCTGTTGAGGCGGATCTGGTAGATCCCCGCCGTCAGGGCGGGGAAGTAGCTCGCCGTCCGGCTGCCCTTGCCGGCATTGCCGTCGCTGAGGTAGCTGCCCCCGACGGAGCCGGCGCGGGTGGTGAGGGTGCTTTCGCCGGCGGAGGCCACGACGCTGGCGTTGCCGTTGTCGAGCGTGGTGGTGACCGGAGTCGTGGCGTAGATGTCGTCGAAGTAGGCGGCGTCGTTGTAGGAGCCGACGCCGACGCCGCCGACCGCGGTCAGCCGGGAGTCGTTGGCGTTGAGGATCACCGCGCCGTCGACGGCGACGGTGACCTGCGAACCGACGCGGAGAAGCTTGATGTCGTGGTAATTGTTGTCGGTGAAGCCGGCCGCGGTGGCGGTGGCGACGACGGACCGCTGGCCGTTGACCACGGTGAAGAGCTGGGTGAACGCGGCCGTGCCGTTGAAGAGCATGTAGTTGTAGTTGTTGGCATCGACCCTGCCGAAGACCACGGCGTAGTCGGGCATGGAGTTGTTGGCCAGGTCCTCGATGGATCGGGCCTTGAGGGTCATCGAGAGGTCACCCAGGCTCACGCCCGTGACCATCGCCATCTCGCCCAGGCGGTCGCCGCTGAGGTTGTCATAGGAGCTGGTGTTGAGGAAGAGGCCCGGGTTCCCGTTGACGTTGGAGACGGTCCACCGCCCCGGGGTCAGCGTGGTGTAGTTCAACCGGTCGCCGAAGCCGGCGATGGAACTGAAGGCGGTGAGGCTGGTCACGACGGGGATGTTGACCGCGAAAGTCCCGAGGGTCGTGGCGGGGCGGGTGTTGCCCGCGGTGTCGGCGACTTGGCCGGCCTTGAGCGAGACGGTGTAGGTCCCGTTGTCGAGGATGTCCCAGGCGCCGCCGGGGGCGGTGATGCGGTACGTCGCGGTGCGCGGCGTGCCATTGGTGTTGTTGTCCACGCCCACGAGCGTGGCGGTCTGGCTGAATATGCCCAGGAGCCCGGTCACCAGCACGTCCTGGCTGTCGATCGTGGCGGTGTTGACGGCGACGTTGTCGGCGTAGACGACGGTGAAGGTGTAGGTCGTCCCGCCGGCGGAGGCGATCGTCGGCGCGGAGCCGAGCGTGGCCGTCGGGGCCGCGGTGTCGGCGGAGGCCGTGATGTTCACGGCGAAGGATCCGAGCGTGCTGGCGGAGGCGGCGTTGCCGCTGGTGTCGACCACTTGGCCGGCGACCAAGGCGACGCTGTAGGTGCCGTTGGCGGTCGAGGCCCATGCGCCGCCGGGGGGCGTGATGGAGTAGGTCGCGACCCGCGGCGTGCCGTTGGTGGAGCTGTTGACGGAGACGAACGTCGCCAACTGGCTGTAGCCGTTGGGGCCGGTGACGCGGACGTCGCCGGCGCCGATGGTCGAGGCGTTCACCGCCGCGTTGTCGGAGTAGGTGACGGTGAAGGTGTAGCTGGTCCCGCCCGCGGCCGAGACGCCGGCGGCCGAGAGGCTTGCCGTGGGCACGGTCGTGTCCCCCGCCGCGGCGATGCCCACGGAGAAGGAGCCCAAGACACCCGCGGCGGCGTTGCCGCTGGTGTCGGTCACCTGGCCGGCGACGAGGGCGACGCTGTAGGAGCCGTTGGCGGTGGAGGCCCACGCGCCGCCGGGGGGCGTGATGGAGTAGGTCGCGGTCCGCGGCGTGCCGTTGGTCGAATTGTTGACGGAGACGAACGTCGCCGCCTGGCTGAAGCCGTTGGGGCCGGTCACCAGCACGTCGCCGGAGCCGATCGTCGAGGCGTTCACCGCGGTGTTGTCGGAATAGGTGACGGTGAAGGTGTAGCTGGTCCCGCCCGCGGCCGAGACGCCGGCGGCGGAGAGGGAGGCGGAGGGAGCGGCGATGTCGGCCCCAGTCGCGGTGAAGCCGGCGCGGATATAGGCGGTCGCCGCGGAGGCGGTGTAGGCGGCGTTCCAGCTGTCGCGCGACTGCTGCCGGGCCTTGACGACGAAGGCGTCGAGCGTCGCGGCCCCGCCCAGGGAGGCGTTGTAGCTGGCCACGGTGCGTTCAGGGTCGGGATAGCCGAAGGTGTTGGCGCCGTTGAGGGACGTGAGCTGGTTGGCGATCGAGGTGACGTTGATCCCCACGTTGTTCAGGCGCAGCGGGGTCGCCCAGTCGTAGACGATGTTGTTGGAGAGCGTGGTGAGCAGGACGGGGCTGTCGATGTCGATGCCGTGGCCCTGGCTCTGGGTGCTCTTCTGGTGGGCGATGATGTTGCCGCTGATGAGGCCCGACTTGAGGTTGGTGATGTCGATGCCCCACCCGCGGGGGTCGGAGCCGATGTCGCCGCTCTCGAGGACGACGTTGTTGGTCATGGAGGTGACGACGCCGCCGACCATGGGCGAGTCGCCGCCGCCGACGAGCAGGCCGATGGCGTTTTCGTCGGCGAGGTTACCGGTGATCGTCCCGCCCGAGCGGGCCTGCAGGCCGTGGCTGGAGGCGCGGGTGGTGATGTTGTTCTTGACGATGATCGCGCCGCCGCTGTTGTTCGACTGCATGTAGATGTTGTGGTTGTACATCGTCTTGACGGCGCCGCTGACCTGGTCGTTCCAGCCGTTGTGGTCGAAGAGGTTCTCCTCGAGCAGGATGCCGTTGATGCCGTCGAGGTAGGCGCCTTGGGAGTGGCCCGAGGTCGCGGAGTAGGCGTCGGTGAAGATCGACCGGCGGACCTGCAGGTTGTCGGGCCTGTTGACGTCGTATTGCTCGACCACCAGGTCGTTGCCGAAGAAGCGGACGGAGGTGTCCTCGATCAGGAGGTTGTCGACGTTGCCCAGGGCGAAGATGCCGGTGGAGCCGGCGGTGTTGGGCGTGCCGTTGGCGGGGTCGCGGCTCTCGGCGTAGAGGTCGATGCCGACGATGGCGACGTTGTTGACCGAAGTCGAGGGGAACATCTGGATGCCGTCGGCGCCCGCGGCGGGACGGATCGAGGGGCGCGCGCCGGTGCCGTAGGCGCCGAGCACCGCGGGCTCGGAGGTGGATCGGCCGGAGTTGCGCCAGAAGACCGTCTCACGGAAGACGTCGCCCTTCTTGAGGAGGATCCAGTCGGGCGAGCCGTTGCGCTGGAGCTTCTGGGCCGCGACGATGGTCTTGAGCGGGGATGCGGAGGAGAGGCCGTTGTTGCTGTCGGAGCCGGCGGAGCTGGAGACGTAGATGGTGCGGGTGTCGGTGCTGGCGCCGATGTCGGTCCAGCCCTGGGCGTTGATCGCCACGGACATGAGTGTCCTGCCTTCGAGAGGCTCGAGGGCGGAGAAGGATGCATGGGGGTGGGTGCGGGCGGATTGGGTGAGGCCGGCGGCGCGGCGGGCGCGGCGGCTGAGAGTGGGGACGAAACGAGTGAGCCACGAGGGGAGTGATCGACGCATCTGTGAATCTCCACCAGGGGTTTGAGGCATTTCGGGCGCAGGGATGCCGCAAGCGCGAAGTCATCGCGCGGCCAGTCCTAGGACAGGCCAACGAACGAATCAGGAACCGGGTTTTGCGGACACGATTCCCCCGGAAGGAAACCGGCGTGCGAGGCCGACGACCCGCTCATTCGGGCCGCACCAAGACGGGGAAAGCCGAGCCGGCGGGAGCCCCGTCAGGGCTGCGTGGGGGTTTCAATCCTCCTGGGGTTGCGCGGAATCGAGCGAGCCTCGTAGGCCGGGCGGGATGACGACCGCCCTGTTGCAGACCGCTTGCGCCTGACTTCCCGGAGGGTCCAGGGGGACGATCCAGGAAATACCCGGTCAAGGAACGGTTACAGAGTGAGCGCGACGGGTAATTCGCGTTTCAACTCCGGTCGGACGAACCGACCACAAGCGGTCCGAAGCTCTCTCTTCCCCGCCGGAATCCCCGGAATCTCCCGGAAGCGCATCCCCTGAAACCCGAAACCCCGTGGAACGGGTCGAGGTGGTTTACCCCACGCTCGCCCGAAGGTTGGCTTGATCCACTACCGCAAGATCGGACAATCCCTGATTCCTCAGGCCGACCGACCCCTAGGGCTACCATCTCCCGGCACAGGCCCTATAACTACCCACTTCCACCTCGCCGAGCAGGGGCTTTTTCCTAAGTCCTTGATGGCGAGGCCGTTCAGTCAGCGGAACTATGGCATCCATCGGGGATCATGTCAATCAGGGATCAGCGTTTTCCTGATTATAATTGGAAAATAGCGTTATAAGTATAATTATTATGTCAATATTGCTTCAATTCGTGCCATGTTCACGTAATAAAATGCTCAATTCCGTGCCTCGGTGCGGCGGGATGACGTTCAGTCACCCACTCCCAGTGACGAGCGCGGAGGTGTAGGTCGATTCATCCGCAAGTCATTTTAAATCAGGTGATAGCGAGTAACTTGTTGTTCATTAATCGGGCTGCTTCAGGATCTCTGGAACGAGATTAAACCGACATTTAATGTCATCTTATTGCCTCATCGGTGATCACACAAACAGTCGTCGTGTTCCGTGCATTTTGTGAGACACAGCGCGGTTCCGAAGCGCGAAAAGTTCAAAATCCCCGATCGGGGCGCATGGGACAGCCTGTGACGACCAGTCAGGTCAACAAGCGTCCCAACCATCTGATTTCAATGAGGTTGCGTGACTGACATCCGCGACCAAGCGAAAAATGGGCGCTTTTCCCGGAATCGGCCACCCCCTTGCGCCACGGACCGCTGCTCTCGATGGCGGAATGCTTCAATCCCTTTGGAACGACCGAGCCGCAAAGATTTTTTCCGCCCTCGGCCCGTCAGCTTTTCCCTGATTGCCCTCCCTGCCCAGTTCTCCAAAACGCCCGATCCGTTGCAGCCCCTCCATTTCAACATTGGAGCGGAGCGTCCGGCCAGCAAGACAGTGAGGCCGACGACCTCAAGGCGAACTTGGCCGCGCCGGAGCCGTCGCCGGCGCGGTGGCCGGCGCCGCCTCCCACCCGCCCCCCACCGCCTTGATCAGGAGCACCGTCGCGGCCAACCGCTCGTTCGTGATCTGCGCCGCCGTCAGTTCATTCGCCAGCAGCGTGCGATCGGCGTCGATGACCTGCAGGTAGTTCGTCAGCCCCTTCTGGTACTGCGACTCCACCAATCCCAGCAACTCGCGCGACGCTGCCACCGCGCGCGCCTGCGCCTCCGCCTCGTCGGCCCGGTGGTGGATGTCGGTCAGCGCGTCCTCCACATCGCGGTAAGCGACGAGCACCGCGGACCGGTAGTTGGCCACGACCTCCTCGTAGCGCGCCTTGGCCTGCTCCAGGGCCGCGGTCAACCGGCCGCCCTCGAACAGC
>JAPLMQ010000013.1 GCA_026386955.1 Planctomycetota bacterium | reverse complement strand
GCCGTGCCGTCGGCGCCGACGATCCAGATGTCGGCCTGGGTCGGGCGGGTCTTGTCGTCGGGCGTGGGGTCGATCACCGAGCAGAAGACGATGTGCTTCGCGTCCGGGCTCCACGAGGGCGTGATCAACGCGGCGTTGGAGCTCGCGGCGATCTCGGTGGGGCGCATGCCCTCGCCGTTGACCAGGTCGACCGTCCAGATGCTGAACCAGCGCGTGCCGCGCTCGCGGGCCCGCTGGAAGAGGATGCGGTCGTCGACGGGCGAGAAGCTGGGGAACAGGCCGTGGCCGATGAAGTGCTTGGCCGCGGGGTTGTCGAGGTTGACCACGACGATCTCCCACTGGCCCGACTGCCCGCCGTGGCTGCAGTAGGTCAGGCGCTTGCCGTCGCGGCTGAAGCTGGGGTGGATGTTGTCGTTGGCGTCGCTGGTGATCTGGATCGGCTGGCCGCCCTGGATGTCCATCAAGTAGATGGCCCAGCGGCCGGTGCGGTCGGAGGCGAAGGCGACCCGCGTCCCGTCCGGGCTGAAGGCGGGCATGACGTCGTTGCCCGGGTCGTTGGTGAGCTGGGTGACGGTCGTCCCGCCGATCTTCTTGAGGTAGAGGTCGGCGCTCTGGCGGTGCTGGGTGGAGGCGTAGACGACCGACTGGCCTGAGGGATCGACGCAGGGGTCGAAGTCGGAGCCCTCGTCGGCGAAGGTGACGCGGACGAGGTTATCGGGGCTGTCGAGCGGGCTCTGGCGGGCGGCGCCGGAGTCGGGCAACTGGCCGTAGAGGGTCAGCGGGCGGACGGCGCGGTCGACCGGGTTGGCCCCCGCGGTCGGGCCCGAGGGGGGCGTCGCGGGAGCGGTGGAGGTCGAGCTGACCATGCCGGTGCGGGCGTCGAAGTCGACGCTGTTGTGGGCGGGGATGGCGGCAATGGGCGTGGGGGCGTCGGCGTTGGACGACGGCATGGCGCAGGTCGAGGGCCCGCTCTGGCATGCGGCCAGGAGAGCGATCACGCTCGCCGCGGCAGTCGATTCGATGATCTTGACCAGCCTCATCGGGAGTTTCCACGCAGGGTGTTGCCGGTGTGGCGAACGTGCCGCTGCAGAAGCATCCATCGGTGCAATCGGGACCAACCTTGCAACCGTTCCCGGACACTCCGTTTATCGGACGACTTCGGGGGGGATCTTTAGGCCCGGCGCTTCGGCGGTATAACTCGCGGGGCGTCAACTGGAATTGCGGGACGATTTCCGGGATGATATGAACGCGTTTTGCAAACGCCGCCCCAGGCGCGGCATGCGGATGCACGAACACCGGGGACGCCCCCGCAATCGCCTTTGGCAACGCGAACGCGGGTCTCACCGCCCACAGCCCCCAGCAGCCCTCATTGGTCCCGAAATGACAACCGCTTTCCTGGCTCAATTGCTGTTCCTGGGCGACGCCTCGTGGCTCAACCAGCCCGTGGTCCGCTGGAGCCTGACCGGCGCCTACATCGCCGTCCTCCTCCTGGTCGCCCTCTACGGGCTTCACCGCTACTGGCTGGTGATGCTCTACTACCGCAACCGCGGCAACGTCCCGCGCCCCGACCACCGCTTCGAGCAGCTCCCGCCCATCACCGTCCAGCTCCCGATGTTCAACGAGGCCAGCGTCGCCCAGCGCGTGATCGACGCCGCCTGCGCCTTGGACTACCCGCGCGCGCTCCTGCAGATCCAAGTGCTCGACGACTCCACCGACGAGTCGGCCGGGATCGCCCGCGAGCGCGTCGAATATTGGGTCCGCCAAGGGATGGACATCCAGTACATCCACCGCACCGACCGCAGCGGCTACAAGGCCGGGGCCCTGGAGCACGCCATGCCCCAGGTGCGGGGGCAGTTCATCGCGATCTTCGACGCCGACTTCGTCCCCCCCGCCAACTTCCTCAAGCGGTCGATCCACCACTTCACCGACCCCACCGTCGGCATGGTGCAGGCCCGCTGGGACCACATCAACCGCAACGAATCGCTCCTGACCCGCAGCCAGGCGATCTTCCTCGACGGCCACTTCGTCATCGAGCACACCGCCCGCAACCGCTCCGACTGCTGGATCAACTTCAACGGCACGGCGGGCGTCTGGCGGCGGGAGGCGATCGAGTCCGCCGGCGGCTGGCACCACGACACACTCACCGAGGACGTCGACCTCTCCTACCGGGCCCAGCTCAAGGGCTGGCGGTTCGTCTTCCTCCAGCGCCTCGGCTGCCCCGCGGAGCTGCCCCCCGAGATCAACGCCTTCAAGAGCCAGCAGCACCGCTGGACCAAGGGCTCGATCCAGACCGCCAAGAAGCTGCTGCCCGCCCTGCTCCGCTCGAAGGCGCCGCTGCACAAGAAGATCGAGGCCTTCTTCCACCTCACCGGGCCGATGGTCTACCTCTACGTGACGCTGATGGTTTTGCTGCTCTACCCGGCCTTCTACGTGAACATGCAGCCGGTGGACCAGAACAGCTTCCTGGGCGTGCTATGGGCCCTGAGCCTCTTCGCCCTGGGGACGACCTCCGCGGGCGTCTTCTACGTCGCCAGCCAGCGGGCCCAACGGCGGAGCGCGCTGACGACCCTGCTGCAGATGCCGATGCTGATGAGCATCGGGGTGGGCGTGGCCCTCAACAACTCGCGAGGGTGCATCGAGGCCCTGCTGGGGCACGACTCCCCTTTCGTCCGCACGCCCAAGTACAACGCGTTGGGCGCCAAGGGCTCGCGCGGGAGCACCAGCGCCGAGGCGATCGACGCGCCTGAGGCGTCGATCGATTCGTCGCTTGAGTCGCAGAGCGACCCGGCCGCCCCCGCCGTCGGACGCCGCCCGCTCATCATCGCGACGCCTTCGATCAAGCTCTGGATGAGCCTGCTCGAGCTGGCCATGGGCGCCTACACGCTCGAGTGCGCCCGGCTGTCGCTCAACGTCGACCACACGATCGTCAGCCTGCCCTTCCTCCTGCTCTTCGCCGCGGGATACCTCTACGTGGGGTTCAGCAGCCTCTGGAGCCAGTTCCGCTCCTGGCGGCTGGCCCGCGAGACGCCGGTGCTGCAGCCGCAGTGAGAGCCGGCGGGGCGGGACGGCGGAAATGCCGCCTTGCGGCAGCCCCATATTGTTAGCCGGAAGCGCAAGCGACGGGACGGGGGTCGCCCAAAAGAATGCTCGGCCAGAGAACACGATCTCCACACGGTCGACGATTTCCGTCGTTCTCCGGGTGCCACATGCCATCGTAATCGTGGCATGTGCCGGTCAACATGGGCCCTCCGAACTCGCGACGCGCCGGTCAACCCAAGACACATGCCACGAGTACGATGGCATGTGACCCCTCTGAATAACCCTCCCGCGGCCGCATCAAGCGTGACGAACCGGCCGAACCGCGTCAAACGGCGGGAAGAGGTGTGGAAAAGGC
>JAPLMQ010000262.1 GCA_026386955.1 Planctomycetota bacterium | reverse complement strand
GAGAGGGCGTGGAGGTGGCTCCCCTCTGGGTGCCACATGTCATCGTACTCGTGACATGTGTCTTGAGAGGCCGTGAACCTCACGACCAGGAGAAGCGTTGAAAGCCCTTGAATCAAGGGGTTTCAACGATGCCGCCCGGGATCGCCGCGACGTCACAAACACACCGTCGTCCGGCACATGTCACGAGTACGATGACATGTGGCACCAGGCAGCGGACGCCCTACTTCGGCATTCTCGTCACATCCCCCGGCTTCATCGGCCGGCCCCGCTCCGCGCTGGCCACCGCCGCGAAGCAGAGGGCGAGGCTCCTCAGATTGTTCCTCGCGCTGTTGCTCGGTTCGCGTTTCTCCTCAACCGCGCAGAGCAGCTCCGCCATCGTCCCGTGGAACCCTTCGCGGAACCACGTGCCCTTGAGGGCCGGGCTCGCCACGCCCTTCGCGGTCGCCAGCGTCACCTTCTGCGTCGAGAGGTCTGGGCCGGTGCTGTGCAGCGTCCCCTTGCTGCCGACCACCGTCGTCGTGTCCTGTTGGCCAAAGCCGGCGTCGGCGTCGAAGACCAGCGTCGCCTGGGCCTGGTCGAACTCCAGCAGCGCCTGCCCGAGCATCGCCGGCGTGGCCGTCTGCGTGGGCGTCCGCGCGCACGAGGCGTAGACCCGCCGGCATTCCGTCTCGCCCATGAGGCACGAGAGGATGTCGAACCAGTGGATCGCGAAGTCGTAGAGCACGACGTGGCGGACCTTGTCGAACGGCGTGGCCTTGATCCAGTTGTGGTTCCAATGCACCGCGAGGTGCGCGGCGTTGACGCGCCCCACCACGCCCGCCGCCACCGCCGCCCGCATGTAGGCGAAGTGCGGAGCCCAGCGCCCGTTCTGGTTCACCGCGAGTTTCACGCCCTTGCGCTCGGCCCGCTCCACCAGCCTCCGCCCGACGTTGAGGTCGACCGCGAAGGGTTTCTGGCTCAGCACGTGCCGGCCCGAGTCGATCGCCGCGGCGACGATCGCCGGGCGCTGCTCCGGATGGGTGGTGATGTCGACCACCTCGATGTCGCCCCGCGCGAGCAGGCGGCGGTAGTCGGCGTGGACCTCCGCCTTGGGGAAGAATTCGTCCCGCCGCTTCTCCGCCCGGCCGGGGTTGCGGTCGCAGAGCGCGACGACGTTGTAGCCCGCGTGCTTGTAGGCCTTCAGGTGATACTCGCTGATGCCGCCGCAGCCGATCAGCCCGATCGGCGGGTTGTATCGCTTCGGGCCGCGCGGCTCGTAGGGCAGCACGGGCGCGGCGAGCCGGGTCTTGGCAGAAAGTTTGCCGAGGCCGTAGGCGGCGCGTTTGGATTTGGCCATGGGGGACGCTCCAGAGGATTCGACACGCGCGCCGGCCTCACGCCAACAACTTCACCGTCCGCTTCTCCTTCGCGCTCAGTGCCGCGGAGTCGATGATCTGCTGCCCGATCCGGCAGACGCTCGGCGCCAGCGGCCCCTCGACCGCCACGCCGCGCTCCAGGCAATCGAGGAAATACTCGATCGGCCCGCGCATCGGCGCGGCCGCGACGTCCACCGGCAGGTCGAACCCCTCGGGCTTCTCCGGCGTCTGCACGCGGATCGTCTTCTCGTAGTCGTAGCTGGCGATCGTCCCCTTGTCGCCCTTGATGACGAAGCCGCACTTGGGCTGCGGCTGGTTCGTCCACGGGTCGGTGAAGGTCCCCCAGCGCGTCTCGTATTTGCTCAGCCCCTGGGCGTAGCGGGCGATGGTGATCGAGTGCTCGTCGACCTCGAGGAACTTCGGCTGGTCGACGACGCAGGTGACCTCGATCGGGGCGGCGTTGTTGTGGAACCACGTGCCGAGCGTGACGCCGTAGCCGAGGTAGTCCTGCAGCGACCCGCCGCCGAGGTCCTTCTTGTAGAACCAGCTCGTGCACTTGAGCCGGGCCGCCTCCTCGGGCGAGTTGGCGATCTTGTCGGCGCTGTGGAACATCGGGCCGCGGTTGCCGTCGTAGTAGTGGACCTCGACGACCCGGCCGATGCGCCCCTCGTCGACCAGCCGTTTCGCGGTGACGTGCGAGGGGTACCAGCGCAGCGGCCAGTTCACCGCGAGCTGCTTCCCGGTCTTGGCGACGGCGGCGATCATCCGGTCGGCCTCGGCGAGCGAGCCGGCGAACGGCTTCTCCATCAGGATGTGCACGCCGAAGGGCGCGACGGCCTCGGTCCACTGCCCGTGCGTCGCCGTCGCGGGGCAGAGGATCGCGACGTCGGGCTTGGTCTTCTCGAGGCACTGCTTGTGGTCGATGAAGACGGCCGAGGCGGGGATCTTGAAGTTCTCGATGGCGTTCTTCATCCGCTCGGGCTGCTCGTCGCAGAGGCCGACGATCCGGGCCCGCGGATGGTCGGAGACCTGACGGAGCAGGTCGCCCATGTGCATGTGGTCGAAGTTGATGCCGACGATTTTCCAGGGTTTGCCGGCCTTGCCGCTGCTCATGTGGTGGACCCCGATGTGGTGGACGCCGATGAGATGGACCAAAGAAATGCCGCGGCATCGTAATCCACACGCGCGGGCAAGCCAATGCCGGCGGACGCGGGCGTAAGATGGGAATGTCGGACGACAACATCCCCGGAACCGCCGCCATGAACCGTCTCCTCCGCCCCGCCTTCGCCGCGCTGCTCGCCACGTCTTTCCTCGCCGCCGTCGCCGGATGCCAGACCGAAGGCAATGGCTCGTCGGCCTCTGCCGCAAAGCCCGCGAAGAAACCCGCCGACCTCGTCACGACTCGTGATATCGCTGGGCCCAATTGCTCGGCCGGGATCGTCGCCGACCTCCCCGCGCCGGGCGACCACACGCTGCGGATCATCACCAACTCCTACGCGACCGACCGCCTAAACGAACAGGCTTTCGCCCGCGCCCTGCTCGCCCGCCGCGACGGCAAGCCGCTGGGAACCCTCGGCCAACTCGCAGCGCCGGGCGGGGCCCTGCGCTGCCGCACCTTCCGCGACCCCTCCACCGGCGGGGGCATCCCGCCCTACACCGCGCCCTACGTCTGCCTCATCCTCCGCCACCCCGACGGCTCGCTCTCGCGACTCCTCTGGGAGTCGGCCTACAACGGCTACATGGGCGCGAAGAACCCGCCCTTCCCCGTCGGGCAATGGGCCGCGCTCGACCTCCTCAACGGCATCTACTGGCCCCAGACCGACGCGACCAACTTCAACCTCGGCGCGGGGTTCCAGCCCCTCGCCAAGTTCGTCGCAGGCCACACCATCACCCGCAAGGACGGCGTGGTCTCGCCGCTCTACGGGCCCGAGACGCCCATCGTCGCCATCGGCATCGGCTCGGGCTCGGGCCTGCCCGGCCACCTGCTCGCCTATGTCGACGATTTCGAGATCAAATTCGCCGGCGGGATGGGCTATCTCGCCACGTTCGATCCCTGATCCGCTCGTATTCGCGCCTAATTGACGAGGAAGTGCACGATCCGCACCGCGTGACCGTCGCTCTTGGCGTGGTGTTTCTCCGACGGGCGGAGCGAGAGCACGTGCTTCCCGGGCTTCAGGTCGCCGTCGAGGATCACGGCCCAGGGCAGGTGCAGCGACCGGCTCCACCCGGTGAAGAGTTCGCGCGACCGCCACGGACCGCCATCGACGCTGTATTCCACCGTCCCCGCGTCGGCGCCGGAGGCGACGAAGATCCCCACCGTCCGCCCTTCGAAGGCCAGCGTCATCGTCGCGCCCGGGCGCTCGGCGATGAGCACGGGCACGTTGACGAAGCCGCCGCGGGTCTCGAGCTTGTCGGTCGGCTTCCAGTGGGGGTCGAGCGTCCAGCCCTCGCCGGGCTTCGCGGCGTCGACCGGGACGAGTTTGCCGGCGAAGTAGCTGGCCTCGTCGAGCGGCGGCGGAAGCGTGTGCGGCCTGGCCTTCGCGTCGCCCGCCAAGGCGCCGGCCCACTCGCGGTCGAAGAGCGCGTCGATCCCGCGGCCGTAGAGTTGGTGGCCGAACGGGTGCGGGTGGACGCCGCCGAACTGGGCCTGCGTCCACTCCTTCGCGGCCACGCCGCGGGCCGTCTCCTGCGCCATGTCGATCGAGGGCACCACGTAATGCGCGGCGACGCTTTCATGGCTGGCGATCACCACCGGCTTCTTTCCGGCGTTGTATTCCTCGACCATATGCGGCGTCACGAAGTGGAGCACCACCACGTCGATCGCGGGGTTCATCAGCCGGGCCCGGCGGACGATCCCCTCCATCCCGCGCACCTGCTCGACGGGCGTGAAACCGTTGGATTCGTCGTTCACGGCGGCGTCGATGAAAAGCAGGTCGACGGAGCCGTGCTTCCAGACGTCGCGCTCGAAGCGGAAGGCGTCGGGCGTGGAGCCCAGCGAGGGGATGCCGGCGTTGATGAAGTCGAACTTGGTCTCGGGGAACCGCTTCTTGAGCGAGGCGCAGACCAAGTCGCGCCAGCCCGCGCTGGCGGTGATCGACCCGCCCAGGAAGGCGACGCGGGCCTCCTTGTCGCGCTCGATGCGGACGCGCACGTTGGCGAGTCCGCCGCGTGGACGGACGTGGGAATCGGCGGGCTGGGAGGCGGGTTGGGACGCCGATGGGGGCATGGTGGGCTCCGAAAAACAGCGGTTCGCGGCGAAAGCGATCATGGCCGTAGCAAGGAATATCCGGGCGATGGTGGGCATGGCTGCTCCGGTTGGAGGACCGACGGGAACGCAAAGGCGTGTGGGCGCCCGAGGCGGCAATCGTCCGACACGCAGGATACATCGCCGCGCGGGACTGCGCGGCACGATAGCCGTGCCACATCGCAGCCGTAGGCTGCTATGTGCCAGTCAACGGGACACTCGCGGGCATCATGCTCTTTGATTTCGTCGCGTTGAACCGACCGTGCTGCGGACGCAGTCCATGCACTACGTACGCGGGTTGGTGGTCCGCACATAGCAGCCTACGGCTGCGATGTGGCACATCTTTGGGCTACAGCGCCCGCAGGACCTCACTGCTCCAGCAACAACTCACTTCTTCGGCGCCGTCGTCGCGGGCGATGCCGGCTTCTTCTCCTCCGGCTTCTTGTCCGGCGGGAGCGGCGGCGCGGGCAGGCCGACCCCGATCGCGACGAGCCGGCCGTCGACGATGTTGTGGTGGATCAACTGCACGTTCTGGGCCGACGCGGGGAAGTCGATCTCACCGCGGAGCTCGACGACGATCTCCTCCTCCTGCGTCAGCGGCTTGGCGCCCGCGGAGCTCGCGTGCATCTCCAGCGGGATCTCGCGTTGCTCGGTCCTGCTCGGCAGGAGCTTGCCCGCGGGCTTGCCGTCGATCAGCACCTCGATCTCCATCGGCTGCCGCTCGGTGGGCATGATCCGCTGGCGGAGGTTGATGATGTCCTCCCACTGAGCCTGCCAGCAGGGCTTGGCGTTGGAGTAGCGGAACGAGCCGGTGACGGCGACGGGCAGCTTGCCCGCGTGGTCGACCTTCACCGCGAGGCGGAGGGCCTGGTGGAAGCGGAGGTCGGCGTGGAGGAAGCCGATGGTCCCGCTGTCGATCAGCGTGTCGCCGTCGCGGATCTGGATCGTCCATTGCTTCCAGTCGTCGAAGACGGCCGGGAGGGTCGTGGGCGACTTCTGCGGGAAGACCGGCTTGACGACGTCCTCCGCGCGCGGCGGGAGGGACGAGCCGAACTGGATCGCCAACGGCTCGGGCGCGACTCGCTTGGCGAGGCCGTCGGAAGTGAGGCCGTCGGCCTTCGGCATCGCCGGCCGGCCGCCCACGCCCAGGCCGGTCCAGAGCGCCTCGCGGGCCGCGCGGACGCCGGGCGTGATGCGGTCCTCGGGCAGCGGCTTGTCGAGCGCCTCGATCCCGGCCTCCAACCCGCCGACGTCGTTCGCCTGGACCACGATCGCCCCCGCACCCGGGCCGAAGGCCCAGTGGACGAACTGCACCACCGCTCGCCCGCGGCCGGGGAACTGGTCGGAGACCTGCGGCCAGAGCAGCCCGGCCCCGTTGAGGCGCTGCACGATCGGGTTGGACTTGCTGCCCGCGAGATCGAGCAGGATGACCGGCTTGGCCGAGCGGTAGCCCGACATCCCACTGGCCCAGTCGTTGTGGAATTGGGTGTCGAGGAAGATGCTCGCCAGCGTCTCGCCGCGGTCGACGCGGTTGTTCTGGTCCTGGGCCTCGTCGGTGACGGTGTAGCCGATGGTGTAGGTCGTCATCTCGGCGGGGTGGATGAGTTCCACCGTCACGCCCTTCGCGGCGAGCCGGTCGCGCAGCTTGAACGCGAGGTCCTTCATCATCGTCGAGTCGTGGCCTTCGTAGACCGGCAGGAAGACCTTCGCCCCCTTCGTCAGCGCCTGCTTGATCGCCGCGGGCTCGCGCACGACCACGGGCTCGGCGATCGGCGTCGCCATCGCGGCCGCCTGCCCCGCGTCGACCTGCACGGGAATCGACGCGACCTGCCCGGTCAGCGACGACCGGGCCTCGACCTTCCACTTCCCGGCCGGGGCGTTGGCGCCCAGCGGGAGCGCGATCGAGAACAGCCCGTCGCGCGTCGTGCCGCGCTGGAGCTTCATCGACTCCTTCCCGTCCGGGGCGAGCAGCCGCAGCTCAAACGGCAACACCGCGCGCAACGTCGCTCCCGCCTCGTCGGCGAAGCTCACCGAGACGGCGATCGCCTCGCCCGCGCGCACACGCTGCGTGGCCGCGAGCCCCACCGTCGTCAGTGGGCGGGCCGTCAGCGCGTAGACCCGCGCGGTGAGGCGCGAGAGGTCGGCCTCGATCGGGCCGAGCTTGCCCAGCGGCTTTTCGTCGCTGCAGTCGTAGGCAAAGTTCAGCCCCGTCGCCGCGGCGGTGGGCACAAGCTTCTCCCGCACCTCGTGCCAGTCGGCCTGGTTGCGGATGCACGAGTCGTTCACCGCGACGACGAACTTCGCGTCCGCGCCCGCGTCGATCTGGGAGAGCGAGACCAGCGCGTCGGCGCCGGCCTCGGAGCGCAGGGCCGCGCGGCCCGCCTCGCCGAAGGCGGCGAGCAGCGCGGGGGCGAGCTTGGCGTGGTTGCGGGCGAAGATCAGGGCCGCGTCGTCGCCCGGCACGGTGTTGGGCGCGCTCCAGTTCTGCGGCTTGCCCGGGAAGAGCACGGGGAAATCGAAGTCGAGCTTGCGCGAGCCGGGGATCGGCGTCGTGCTGCTGGCGTCGACGGCGACGACCGCACCGCGGGCCGCCATCGCCTCGATCCCCTTGAGCACCGGCTCGGGCAGCGGGACCGTCTGCCCGATCACCACCAGCCCCTTGAGCCCGTCGGCCCGCCCCGCGGCGATGTCCTCCTCGGTGATGAACCGCGGCGTGTAGCCCAGGCGGGCGAGGCTGACCAACGCCATGAAATACGGCCGACCGAACGCGATCGTCGCGGTCTGCCGCGCGAGCTGGCTGCGCGAGAAGAGGACGCCCACGCCCGCGTCGGCCTTGCCGTCGAGCGCCAGCGGGGCGAAGCGGCGGAGGAAGTCCCGCCCCGAGATCACGTCCGCGGCGCCCCCGTCGTTCTTGAGCACCTCCCACCCGCGCCCGTGGTTGAGCCCGCCCATGATCGTGCTGAAGCCCTCGTAGGCGAAGCCGACGCCCGAGCCGCCGTAGGCCAGGTCGTGGGCCGCGACGCGCATCACCTTGCCGGGATACGCGCACTTCCCGTGCGTCCCGGCCGTGGTGTTGCTGATCCAGACCGGCTGCCCCGCGGGGCGCTCCATGTCGAGCATCGCCGCGGTGAAGAGCCACTGGTAGTCGTAGTCGGGCGCGGCGAACTGGTCGTTCCAGGTCGATTGATAACGGAAGTCGAGCGGTGCGTAGGCCGTCGGCAAATACTGCCCGCGGCGGACGTCGGCGTGGTCGATCTGGATGCTGCCGGTGTGGCGCATCGAGCCGTCGACGGCCTTGAGGTTCTTCTCGAACGCGCCGTAGACGCGGCCATAAATGTTCATCAGGTACCACGACCACGCGTCGAGCCGGCGCTCGAACTGCTCGCGGTCGGCGGCGGGCATCGGCTTGGTGTGCTTGGCGATCTCCTCGGTCCAGACCTTCGTCGGGAGGTCGATGACGGTGGCGAACTCGGTACGGCCGATCGAGAGGAGGTAGCTGAGGTATTCCTCCTCGCTGACGGCCTCGAGGCCGGAGCGGGCCTTGAAGTCGTCGCGGAGGAACTTGTCGGTGGCGTCGATGTAGGTGCGCAGCTTCGGGGCGTTCTTGTTCCAGTTCCAGTAGATCAGCAGCGTGCGGCGGTTGCCCTGGGCGTAGCCGCCCGAGTCCCACGCCATGCAGATCCCGCCGAAGTTCGGGTGCCGCCCGTTGGCCTGCGAGACCAGGATCATCCGCTGGCTGATGCCGTAGACCTCGTCGTCGCGCGGCATGGGCGGGCAGAAGCTCGTGGGGCGCGTGTCGGTGTTGAACATGCCCATCATGCCCGAGCGGGCGAGGGTGTCGAAGACGGGGTTTCGCCCCGGCTCGGCGGCGCCCAGGGCGATGCCGGCGGTGAGGCCGATCTCCTTGAGCGTGTTGTGGAGCTTGTCGTTGTAGGCCCGCTGCTGCTGGGCGATTTCTTCCGGCGGAGGCTTGATCTTGCCCGCGGGATTCGGCGGGCCGTTGGGAATGGCCTCGTCCTGGAGCGAGGCGAGGCTCGAGCGGATCGGGCTGACGATGGTCAGGCGGTCGAGCGCGGGCTTGCCGTCGACCTCCAGCGCGTAGTCGCCCGGGGCGAGGGCGGCGGTGCTGAGCCAGATCGGCACGGGCGCGCCTTGGTGGAGCGTCACGCGCCCGCTGGCACCAGCGCCCGACCCGACGGCCTCAAGCTTGATCTCGCCGGTGTAGCCGCGGAACGCGAGCGGGACGGTCTCGCCGGTGAAGTAGGCGGTGCGGTCCATCGGCAGGACGACGCCCGGGGGCAGGTCCTGCACGGGCTTGTCGTCCGCGACGGCGGGAGTCTTGGGGAAGGCAGGCTTGGTCGCGGAAGACTTCGCGCCGTCAGACTTCACGGCGTCGGGTTTCGCCGCGGGCTTGGCCTCCGTTTTCGCGTCGTTTTTTGCCGCGGATTTCGCGTCCGGCTTCGCGGGCGGAGGATCCCCCGCCGCAGGGGCCGCGGCGGCGGCGATCAGCCAGACGGCGAGGGAGAGCGCCGCCGCGACCGCCGCCCCGCGTCCGACCCACAACCGGCTCGACGGCAAGAACCCCCACCGGGCCCAAAACATCACCACCAGGCGCGACTTGGCGCGCCCGTTACGCGTAAACATCGTTATGCTCCTTTGGACGGCGAGGGGCGCCCGCCCCGGTTCGGGCGCCCCTCGTCGTCATGCGGCGGAACGGAAAAGAGCCTGTTGGCCCCCTGTGAAATCCCCCGGAAACGCCCCGCTCTTGACGCCGCTGTCCTCTGTTATATCTTACATCACAAACTCGTCAACATTATTGATGTGACTTTTCGGAATAATTCCGGAGGCCGCCCCCGTGACCGCCGACCACGCCAAGCCCCGCCCCATCGGCCGCCCGCCCAGCGAACGCACCGCCGCCGAACGCCGCCTGCGCAGCATGATCGTCCGCGGCCGGTTCGGCCCGGGCGACCGCATCCCGCCGCTGCTCGAGCTCGCCACGCGCCTGCGCATCAGCCCCGGCACCGCCCAGGCGGCCCTCGCCTCGCTGACCCAGGACGGCTTCGTCGAGCCCCGCGGCTCCCGCGGCACCGTCGTCGCCGACCACCCGCCCCACCTCTTCCACTACGGCGTCGTCTCGCCCTACGACGGCCCGGCCCCGTGGGAAGAGCACTCCCGGTTCTTCCACGCCCTCGAGGCCGCCGCCGTGGACCTGCAGCGCCGCGAGCCATGGCGAAGGATGATCTTCTTCCACGGCATCGGCAAGCACCATGACGTGCCGGACCACCACGCCGCGCTCGCCGCGATCCGCGGCCAGCGCCTCGCCGGGCTGATCTTCCTCAACTCGCCCCACGAGCTGATGGGCTCGCCGCTGCTCGAGGAGCGCGGCACGCCGCGCGTCGCCGTGATGGCGGCCCACGCCTTCAAGCAGGTCCCCGCGATCGGCGTCGACCTCGACCTGTGGATGCAGCGCGTCTGCGAGCGGCTGGTCGCCCACGGGCGCACGCGCCCCGCGTTGCTCGGCCTGCCCGGCGGGTTTCCGTTCTCCGACATCTACGCGAAATTGGCCCCGAAACACGGCTTCACGACGCGCCCGTATTGGGAGCAGAACGTCTCCTACGCGCGGGCGGAGGACGCCAGCCGCTGCGTGCAACTGCTCTTCCACCCGGGGCAGGATGTCCGCCCCGACAGCCTCATCGTCACCGACGACCACTTGGCCGGCGGCGCGACGCAAGGCCTGGCCGCGATCGGCGCGAGCGTTCCGCGCGACGTCGAGGTGATTTCGCTCGCGAATTTCCCCGGCCCGCCCAAGGCCCACACGCCCGTATCTTTCGTGGGCTTCGACGCACCGCAGATCATCCGCGCCTGCGTCGAGCAGATCGACCGCCAGCGCCGCGGCGAGCCGGTCGCGGGGATGATCCGCGTCGCGCCGCGGTTCGAGGACGAGCCGATGGATGCCGCGCCGATGATCGCCGCGCTGGAGGCGGCGGCGCTCGCCGAGGAGGCGCAAACGACCCCCGGCACGACCCCCTAAACGACCCCTTGACCGGACGTGCTGACCACTCATTTCTTGCTCCTTTCGGCGGGTGAAAAAGTGACGCGGAGGCGTGCTGGGAAAAAAGAGTGCGCCTCCTGTAATACCCGCACAGGTGTCCGGCCAAATCCGGACAAACCCCCTGGGGACCGCTCGTAACCCCTTGTTTTTCGTCGTGGCGAAAGCCTTCTTCGGAAATTTCGATGGCGTTTTTGGCCTGAAAACGAAGGTGGCGCGCCGGAAAATGCCCTGCCGGAGTCCGCCGCGGTTCCACCGCGGGTCCGGGCGTTGGCCGCCTCCGGTCTCCCTTGGTTCTCTTGACGTCAAGTCGATGGAAAACCCACCCTCGGATCGCCGTTCACTCCGTCGGTTGGGGGTCTGGGGTATGTAGTTCCGCCTTCAGGCGGGCATTTGTCTTCGCCCGATGGAGCGGGGGCGATTCGGTTTTCCAAAGACCGCGTAAACGCGGAACTCCGAACCCCAGAGCCGCGCGACCGGGGGCGCGGCGCTCCGGTGCGCCCGGCCCGCCGCCGCGCGTCGCGGGAAAGAGGTAGGCTTTGCGTCGACCTTCGCATTTCAGACAGACGCCGCTCCCCCGAACTCCGGGAACCTCACCATGACATCCGCGCCGTCCGCCAGTGAATCCGACATCAAGCTCGACCTCGACCTTGCGGAGCGCCTCTGCCGACAGGTCGACTGGAAGCGCCCCGAGTTCGCGCGCGGGCCGCTGGCGAAGAAGTTCGCCCGCGGCGACTGGGCCGGCGCCGCGACGGGGCTGGTGCGCCACCTGCGTAAACGACGTAAGCCCGACACCGGCTACTCGCTGAAGTTCGCTGCCGCGCTGCGCTCGGGCGCGAGCCCCGAATCGCTCGCGCAGGCCGGGGCCGCGCTCGAGGCCGCCCTTGCGGTCGACCCGCTCACCACCAACCGCGGCTCCCCCGCCGTCGCCGTCGACCCGCACACGCTGATCCTCGCGATCACCGGCCATCGCTTCGAGCGGCTGACCCAGCGCGTCATCGACAGCCGGCCCAACTGGGGCCAGTGGGGCCGCTGCGGCTGGGGCACCTGCTGCTCGATCAACCGCTGCCTCCGCGCGCTCTTCCCCCTGCCCGAGTGCGACGACGCCCACTTCGTCCCCCTGCTCGCGTTCCTGGTCGAGCAGGCGACGGCCGAGTGGTCCTGGTCGCACGGGTGGGACGAGGCGCTGCTGGGCACGTCGGGGCACAACTACTGGGCGGCCTGCTACGGCGGGCTCGCGCAGGCGGGGCTGCTCTTCCCCGAGTTCCTCCCGCTCGCGAAATTCGGATCGCTGCTCCCGGGCTGGCTCGACCACGAGCTGAACATCCTCATGGCCCCCGACGGCTTCACGCGCGAGCGCTCGGGCTACCACTGGGGCACGGCCGACGAACTGTTCGACCTCGCGCACCTCGCGGCGATCAACGGGCGGAAGCTCAGCCCGCGCGGGCAAGCGCGGCTGCAGGCGATGGCGGAGGTCGATTGGAAAGTCGTCACGCCCGACGGCGACCTGCCCTACGTCGGCGACACGGGGCACCGTCGGCCGGGCTGCCTGCTCGGGCGCGTCCGGCTGCACGCCGCCCTCGCGGAGAGCGGCGAGTCGAAGTGGGTCGCGGAACGGCTGGAGCCGAAGGGGACTGCGAAGAGCGACTCGAAAACCGTCGCGAAGACCGGCAAGGGCAGCCGCGCGACGAAGATCCACATCGCGAAAAAATCGGCCACGCTGCATCACCTCGGGCGCGACCTCATGCCCGTCTACCGCAAGCTCAAGGCCGTGGCGCCCAAGGGGCCCGACACCTGCCTGCCCGACTCGGGCTACTACTTCATCCGCCGGGATTGGTCGCCCACGTCGGACTACGCCTGCATCGACGCGGGCACGCGCGGGAACATCGTCACCAGCCACGACCACGCCGCGGTCTTTCATCTGCTGCTGCACAGCCACGGGACGGCGGTGCTGGTGGACAACTGCTCGGGGCACTACGGCGACAACCCCGCGCGGACGTGGCGCGTCGGCAGCGCCTCGCACAACCTCGCCACCGCCGACGAACAAGACATCGTCCCCTTCACCAACGAGTGGCGGTGGGAAGGCGTCGTCGCGCCGGCGGTGCAGGAGTGGGTCAACGCCCCGAAATACGCCTATTTCAGCGGGGTTCACGAGGGGTATGCGCGTTTGAAGCCCGCGGTGCCTGCCGTGCGGCGCAAGCTGTTCTATCTCCGCGGCGGGTATTGGATCCTCATCGACCGCTTCACCGCGGCCTCGAAGGAGGAGGCCCACACCTACGACCTGAACTTCCATCTCGCCAAGCCCGCGACGCTGGGCGAGGGCGGGCGCGTCGCGACCGCCGGGCCGGGCGGGAATCTGTTGATTCTTCCTGTGGCCGGCGCGTCAGGCGAGGCGGCGCTCGGGCCGAATCCGCACCCGCTCGAGGGGTATGAGAACCCGGCGCACCTGCGCTACCGCCAGGCGGTGAAGGGGCATGGGTTGTTCGTCACGCTGCTTGTGCCGTTCGAGGGCGACCGCCCGCCGCGGACGGCGGTGAAGTTGGTGGATGTGCATGCGGATGAGCGCAACGTCTCGCCGTGGGAGGCCACGGGGCTGGAGATCACGCACGAGGGCAGGCGGGATGTGTATGTCGACCAGCACATGGAATGGGTGTTGCCGTGGAAGGTTGGCGGCGTGGAGGGGGATGCGAGGGTGTTTCATTCGGGGGTGAGCGGGAAGCGGAAATTGTAGGGTGGGTTGAGCCGTATTCGGCGAAGCCCACCGGCGCGGC
>JAPLMQ010000016.1 GCA_026386955.1 Planctomycetota bacterium | reverse complement strand
GCTCCGCAAGCAGGGCGTCCCGGCGGTTGACGCTGCGCGCAAGGGGCCGCCCGGGCCGGCGTCGACAAGCCCGCCGCACGCCCCGCGTCGCCGGCCACAACGGGCTGGACGCGGCTGTGCAAGGAATACCGGACAGTAGTGACGGCTCTACCCGCCCTACGCGCCACCGCCGGAGTAGAATCATCACATGACCGCCACCGCGACCGAACCGCAAGCCCTGCTCGAGCGCCTCGCCGACGTGATCCGCCCACGTCAGCGGCTCATCACCGCCTACAGCGGCGGCGTCGACTCCACGCTCGTCGCCGTCGTCGCCCGGCAGACGCTCGGGCGCGACGCCGCCCCCGCGGTCATCGGCGATTCCGCCAGCCTGCCCCGGGCCGAGCTCGACGACGCCCGCCGGCTCGCCCGCGACCTCGACCTCCACCTCATCGAAGTCCAGCCCGGCGAGCAGGACGACCCGGGCTACCAGGCCAACGCCGGCGACCGCTGCTACCACTGCAAGACGCACCTCTACGCCGCGCTGCACACGCTGGCGGCGAAGCTCGATGTCCCCTGGATCGCCAACGGCGCGATCACCGACGACCTGGGCGACTACCGCCCCGGACTCAAGGCCGCGGGCGAGGCGGGCGTGGTCAGCCCGCTGGTCGAGGCGGGGTTCGACAAGCTGGCCGTGCGAGCCTTGGCGCTGCATTTGAAGTTGCCCAACGCCGACAAGCCCGCCGCCGCCTGCCTCGCGAGCCGGCTGCCCTACGGCACGCCGGTGACGCTGCAGCGCCTTAGCCAAGTCGAGCGGGCGGAGAGCGTCCTGCGCGAGCTGGGCTTCCGCGGCTTCCGCGTGAGGCACCACGACACCGCGGCGAGGATCGAGCTGCCGACGGACCAGTGGCCTCGCCTGCTCGAGGAGCCGATGCGCCGCGCGGTGGTCGAGGGCGTGAAGGCGGCCGGGTACCACTACGTCGCGTTCGACCTTGAGGGCTTCCGCAGCGGAAGTGCGAATGTGACGTTGACGACGCTGAACAAGCCGAAGGAATGACCCCGTCACGACGCATTGTTGGCCGGAAGCGCAAGCGACGGGACGGGGGTCTACCAATATCCGGCCAAGACTGAGAATGCGATAGCCTGATCTGGCACGGCGAAAGCGCCTCCCCAGCAAACCGGGCGCGATCCTCGAATTGAGGAGCGGCTGCTCATTGTGGCCCCCCTGTCCCGTCGCTTGCGCTTCCGGCTAACCCAGAGCCTCATCGCGCGGCATTACAATCCACGCCATGTCCGAGCCGGAGGACCACATCGCGAACAACCGCCAACGGTCCGCCACCGACCCGCGGACGACCGAGGAATTGATCGCCGACGCGCTGGTCGACCTGGAATCCGACCAAGCGGGCGAAGCCGTCTCGGTGCTTCATGAGCGAGGCACAATCGTCGAGCTGCGCGCAGCGCAGGAACTTTGCGCCGATCCAGACTCCGATCGTCGTGAGCTTGGCGTCAAAATCCTCAGGGGATGGATCGAAGATTTACACGTCGACGAATCGCTCGCCAGCCTGATTCCGCTCCTCGACGACGTCGTTCCCGACGTGGCTTCCGAGGCTGCGGTCGCGCTTGGATTCGGGCGCGACCGCCGCGCGTTGGGCCCATTGCTGGCACATATGGACCACTGGGACAGCAGCGTTCGTTGGGGCGTCGCCTCTGCGTTGAGCGGTTATTCCGATCCCGAGGCCATCGCCGCCCTGATCACGCTCAGCCGCGACGAGTCCATCGACGTGCGCAACTGGGCCACCTTCGGCCTGCGGTTGCGTGAAGAAGTCGACACCCCGGCCTTGCGGCAGGCATTGATCGATCGACTGGACGACGAGGACGGCGAAGTGCGCGGCGAGGCGATGATCGGCCTCGCGAGGCGACATGACCCCCACGCCTTGCCCGCGGTGCGGGCCGAGCTTGCACTTGAGGAACTGGATGGCGACTGGGCGTTTGAAGCCGCGGAGATCCTCGCCGACCCATCGCTTTATGCGGATTTGCTCAGATTCAATGAAAACCCGCCGTGGAAGACAGATTCCACGCCAATCTACTATTTGGTAGCGGCGCTCAAGGCGTGTCGGCCTGCAAACATCGACGCCGAAGCTGATGCCGACACCGACGCCGAAAGCGATTCCCCATGACCCCCACCCAGCAATACCTCTTCGACCTCCAAGGTTTCCTCCACCTCCCCGGGCTGCTGTCGCCCGATGAGGCCGGCTCGCTGCTCGACGCCTCGCAGCGCCTCGAGCGCGACGCGCTGGCCTGCGCCGCCACCGGCCCGAAATGGAAATCGGTCTGGGGCCCGGAATACTGGCAGCACCCGCAGCACGGCTACTTCGCCCACGGCTCCAACGGCGCGGGGCAGACCCTCATGGTCGAGGATTTCTGGCACTTCCCCTCGGCCTTCGACTTCCTCGTCGGGCATGAGCCGACGATGAAGATCGTCCGCGGGGCCGTGCAGCGCGACGTGGGCATCAACAACTCCGAGCTGCGCATCCGCTACCCCGGCAACCAGACCGGGATGCACATGGGCCATCCGCACGGCTGCGGGCCGAAGTACCGCTACAGCGTGCTCGACGGCAAGATCGACTGCGTGATGACGCGGATGATCTACTTCCTGCACGACGTGAAGGCCGACGAGGGCGTGACCTGCTTCGTGCCCGCGTCGCATCTGGGGCGCTTCGCGATGCCGGAGCCGACGGCCCCCGTCGACCGCGAGCCGGGCGTGATGGGCATCCCCGTCAAGGCGGGCGACGCGATCTTCTTCACCGAGAACTGCCGCCACGGCGGGTTCCCGAACCTGAGCGACAAGACGCGCTACACGCTGCACGTGGGCTACGGCCCGGCGTGGCTGCGCTCGCAGAACATCTCGACGATGGACGAGGACGTCCATGCGACCGATGCCCTGCTCGCGCGGCTGAGCGAATCGCAGCGGAAGCTGCTGCGCCGGGCACGGCGCGCGGCGATGTGATGGCATTGTCGGCCGAAAGCGCAAGCGACGGGACGGGGGTGGAACAATCGACAGCCTGGCCGGAGTTCGCAGCCAACCGAACAGCATGGGCGGGACCGGCCCATGGTGGGATTGAGCGCGATCGTTGGAGCACATGCTGGCCGTGGATGGGGTGACCCCCGTGCCGACCTCGCAGAGGCGATGATGGCGTTCATCCCAGCTTCATCGACAGCACTTGCCGATGGCGTCGCGTGCTTCACTCGCGGCGAGGGCTTCCGACGAGACGCGCGAGGCGGAGCACCGCCTTTCGCCTGAAGAACGGGGACACAGTCCCCGGCTCTGATCAGGCTGCGCCTGATGGGAACGAAGACAACCTCCGTCGCTTGCGCGTCCGGCCAACCCAGATCGTGCGGCCCGCCCTCACCGCGGCTCCGCCACCAACTCCGCCGGCTGGCCGTGCAGCGCGGCGTCGAGTTCCGGCGCGGAGAGGCGGTAGATCAGGATCGAATAGCCCGCGTAATCATCGGGCTCGCGGCGGCGCAGCGCGGCGGCGAGGCGGGCGAGCTTGAGGGCCTCGAATCTTCGGCAGCCCATGATCCAGGCCTCCTCGCCGCCGACTTCCTTGACGAGAGCCTGCTGGGCCGCGGCGTCGTCGCGCGCGGCCGCGAACCGGTTCATGTAGGGAAGCAGCCGTTGGTAGTCGCTCTCGTATTTCGTGTTCCACCGGCCGAAGAGATTGACGCTGGCGTCGCTATAGACGCCTTGGAGCATCGAGGCGCTGAAGCAGTAGATCCCGGGCTGGTAATCGACCGGGCCGCGCGGGATCACCTGCAGCAGGTTGCTCGTCAGGAGCGTGGCCTTCACCTTGTGGTACGGCGCGGAGGCGAGGCCGAAGTAGGAGAGGTAGACGGGCTTGGCCGGGCCGCCCGCGGCCGACTCGCGGTCGATCCACTTCTGCAGCGCGGGCAAATCCTGGCCCCAGTCGAGCGAACTGTCGACCAGGTGGCGATAGCCCTGGCGCGGCCCGCCCACGAGCGGGCTGAAGTAGCTCAGGTGGTGCGGGTAGATGAGCAGCGACTCCAGGGCGAAGCCCGCGAGGGCCAGCGCGACCACGGCCTTGGCCCGAGGAAACGTGCGGGCGAAGTGGACGGCTGAGGCCCCGGCGAGCATCAGCATCGGCGGGTAGATCGGCAGGAGGTGGCGGTCGCCGATGTTCAGTTTCGTGCGCAGGGCGACGGCCCAGTAGACCGCGGTGATGGTCAGCAGCGGCGTGAGCTCGTAGAGGATGGAGCGGAGGGGCGTTGCGACGTCAGGCAAAGCGGGTGAGGGCGATGTCGCATCGGTTTGCGACGGAGCGAAGCGGCGCCAGAGCAGCGTCGCGCCGCCCAGGAGCAGCAACACGAACAATTCCGGGGGCGCCTTGGCGAGGAGGCAGTAGGGGAAGAACTCGGGGAAGCCGGTGAGGGAGTATTCGCCGTTGAGGAAGCTGACGCGCTGGAGCGAGAAGTGGAAGCTGTGGGCGAAGCCGAAGAGATAGGCCTCGGGCATGAGGTGGTGGTCGCGGGCGAAGGCGATGGCGCGGATGGGGAGCGAGGGGGATGAGAGGACGGTTTCCCAGGGGATGGGCAAGGTGTCGCCGGGGGAGGAGCAGGCGGGGTTGAGGGCGGCGTAGCGCAGGCCATAGGCGCACCAGATGACGCCCCAGGTGATGAGGCCTTGCATGAGGATCATGGCGACGAGGGCGAGGGCCTGGTCGCGGAGGGAGACGAGGGTCTGTTTGCCGACGAGCGCGCCGGAGATCGAGCAGGCGAGCGGGCGTCGGCCGAGCAGGCGAACGAGGAAGAGGATCGCGAGCATCGGGAGGATGAGCGGGGCGGAGAATTTGCTGAGGAAGAGGGCGCCGGTGGAGAGGCCGGCGAGGCGACGCGGGCGGGGCCGGGGCGGTTGAGCATCCGCCAGGAGAGCCAGAGCGTGAGGGTGAAGAAGAGGGTGACGCAGAGGTCGGAGGTGGTGAGTTGGCCGTGGGCGAGGAAGTTGGGGCTGAGGGCGAAGAGGCCCAGGGCGACGAGGGCGGCGGCTTGGCCCCAGAGGCTGCGCGTCCAGACGTGGATGAGCAGGCCCAGGGCCATGCCGAGCGTGATGACGACGCATCGGCCGGCGAGGGCGATGGCGTGGGCGTCGTTGTGACCCAGGTAGAGGAAGCGGCGCGAGAAGCTGGCGGCGTTGCCGTCGCGCCACTCGGGCACGTCGAGCGGCGGGAGTTCGGGGCGGGTGACGAGCAGGGGGAGGGCGGCGAGGGACTGGGGGAGCATGCCGTTGTCGGGCTGCATGCGGAAGTCGTTCAGCCGCCAGTGGCAGTAGCCGGCGATGAGGTGGAGGGGCTCGTCGAAGGTGAGCGACTGCTGGGTGGCGCTGGTGACGGCGAGGAGTGCGTAGAGGGCGAGGAGGAGTGCGGCGGCGACGGCGCAGAGGGAGGGGCGAAAAGAGGTTCGGGATGGGGTCGGCCTGGGTTCCATACCGCGCCAAGGGCAGTCCCGAACGGTGGGAAAGAGGGACGGACGCCGATGGCGGGCCAGTCTAGGGGGAGGTGGTGGGGGCGTCTAGCGTGCGAGGCGGGTTTGGTGGTTCAACTCAGCGTTGCAGATCCCGCGCATGGTCGGTGTAGAGGAACTGATGCCGCTCCTGCGCATCCATCCACGAGCGCGGGAACTCCAGGCGACCCATCAGGACCTCCTCGATCGCGGCCCGCACTTTGATGGCGCAGGTGTCGGGGCTGACCCGGCCCGTGCCCGTGCCAAGGCCGGGGAATGCGACCGAGTTCACGGCGGCGGAGACCGGCTCACCCGCGAGGGCCCCATCGGGAACGACGCCATGGCGGATGAGCAGCAGCACCGCGCGGGCGGCGAGGTAGGGGTTGACGGTGTTGGTGAGGATCATCGGGACTCGCATCGTCGGTGCGGCGATCACGTAGGGGATCGCCGCGTGGTGCGTCTCGACGATCTCGGCGGCTCCGATGAGCAACTCCCCGTGGTGACGGGTGCGGATCATCTCCTGCAGGCGCTTCTGCACGTCCCACCCGAAGCGTCGGGAGTAGACGTGGTCGATTCCGCCGTCCATGAACCCGAAGCTGTTGGCGGGGCTGACGACCGCATCGACGCGGAGATCGAGTATCGACCCGCGATGGATGGAGACGCCGGGCAGTTGGCCGCAGTGGCGCTCCCAGGCGTCGGCCAAGGGCGATTCCACCGACGCAAGCGTGATCTTCAGGTCCATTGGGGCATCCCCGCGGAGAGCGACCGCCGGCGGCATCGGCCGCGAGGCCGGATCGCTCAATGTTCAGGTGAGGATACTCCGAGGGCGGAACGCCGCAATCGAGGTCGCGGCGCCGATGCGCGCCCGGCTGAGGTGACGGATTCCGGTCACCTCGACGCGACACGTCTGGCGGACGCCGATCGGCGAGTTTCGCGAATGCGCTCCACACCCCACCGGTTGGATGAATCTCAGGCCGCGATCGCGGCGACGGCGGGGCTGAGCGGGGCGGGGGCGGGCACGCCCATGCGGGCGAGCGTCCAGACGCCGGCGGCCTGCGGATCGAGGTGGTCCTGGTGTTGCTCGAACCAGTCGAAGAGGTCGGCTGAGCGGACCGCGAGGCGGAAATCATCATCGCGCCCCAGGAGAAGCAGGATGAACGCGGCGGTCAGGGCGCGGTCGTCATCGGTCCGGTCGGCGGAGGCATTGAAGAGCCCGTCGGCGGCCTGCATCGCGGAGAGCGCGGCCAAGGCACGCTCACGCGGCCCTTCCAGCGTGCTCGCGGCGGCGCGGTGGTTGCGGTCGTCCAGCACCTTGCCCATCGCAGCAGCAGCGGCGGCGGTGGCAAGGGGATCACCCCCGGAACCCCCGCCCCCGGAATTGCCACCGGATACCCCGGCCCCAGAACCCCCGGAAGCTCCCCCGCCCCCGCCGCCCGCGCGGGTGATCGTGTTGTTGCCGTTGTTTGCGAGTCGTCCCATGAGATCGCCGCCGAAGGAGCCGTCCTCGCCTTGGAGGACGACGAGGAAGCCCGCCATCTCGCGGCTGAGGGTCGTCGGGCCGTAGGTCAGCTCGACCAGCCGGCGCAGGCCGAGGGCGACCGCGGCCGCGGGAGTCTGGGCGAGCCGAACCCGCAGAGGGAGGGGGAGGCTCAAGCCATTGGCGGCGAGGCTGTCGAGGAGTTGCTCGAAACGCCGGCCGCGGAACAAACGCTCGATGAGGTTGACGCTCAGCATGGTGCCGTCCCGGTAAAGGGTTGGGTGTCCAGTCGACGATCCAGACGACACCTAATTTATACCGAACGATTTTGGCCGCGTCAAGACAGATTTTCAGTATTTGTACGGTATTTCGTCAAGGTAGCCGAACTTGGGGCAGGGCGGCATCATTTCATCGCATAAACGATGTGATTAAAAGCAGTTGATGCTGGAAGTGTGGCCGCAGAGCGAGGCCGTCAGGGGCTGTTTCGAGGGCGTCGGCGCACGTCTCAATAACCGTGGAGATGCGACTGTTCGGTTCGGTAAGGTGGCTTGGTTGGGCGGCGGTGAAAAAAAGACCTCCGCCGCAGGGCTCCGATCCTGCGGCAGAGGCGCGCCACGGGGGCATTCAATTGAGGGTTGGCCCGGCAGAAACGGGGCCATTCGCCGAATAGCCCCCATGGTATCGGCGATCTTCGGGGCAAGTCAATGAACGTTTTCGTTGATGTGTTTAACATATTTGTTGACCATCGCTTATAGCCGAACAATTCGTGCCGGATCATGGCCCCAAACGGCCCAATCGGCCTCTCAATGGTTTCTGTTATTCTGCTTCGGGATCAGGAACCGGATTCAATGGCGAACAAACGTGTCGAGGTCGCGATCGGCGTGCTCACCCGGCGGGTGGACGGCGGTTGGCAGATCCTCATCGCCCGCCGGCCCGATGGTGCGGTCCTCGGCGGGTTCTGGGAGATGCCCGGCGGGAAGATCGAGGCCGACGAGACGCCGGAGCGATGCATCGTGCGCGAGTTCGCGGAGGAACTTGGCGTCGCCGTCGCGACGGGAGACGCGCTGGCCGTCATCGAGCATCATTACGAGCACGCGCACGTGAAACTGCACCCGTTCCTCTGCACGCTCGTCAGCGGCGAGCCGAGGAACCTCGAGGTGGCGGAGCACCGCTGGATCCGCCCGGCGGAGTTGGACGCGTACAAGTTCCCGTCGGCGAACCGGCCGCTGATCGACCATCTCATGACGCGGCTGGCCGACGGCGCGGCGACGCCGGGGCGGTAGACTCCCTCGGGAATCAGTTCTTCGGAATCCGCTCTCCGCCCGAGCGACTGCGACGCATGGACGGCCCCAACACACAACCCGCCTCGCCGGCACCCGCAGCGCCGCCCGTCGATGCGCCCGGCGCGCCTCCGTCGTCCGCCCCATCCCGCCCCTGCTGTTCCGGCCCGCTCCCCCTGATCGCCATCGGCCTGCTCGCGCTGCTTCTCCGCGGGCTCTACCTCCTCCAGATCAACCACTCGCCCCTGCCGCAACTGCTCATGGGCGACGCCTTGGCCTACGACCTCTGGGCCCGCGAGATCGCCAAGGGCGACTGGGTTGGCAAGACAATTTTTTATCAGGCCCCGCTCTACCCGTATTTCCTGGGCGTCATCTACGCGCTCTTCGGGCACAGCCTGCTCGCGGTGCGCCTCGTGCAGACGCTGATGGGCGCCGCCGGCTGCGTGATGCTCGCGCGGGCGGGGCGGTCGTTCCTCTCGCCCGCGGTCGGCCTCGCCGCGGGGCTGCTGCTCGCGGTCTACCCCTCGGCCATCTTCTTCGACGCGCTGATCCAGAAGTCGGTGCTCGACACGTTTCTCATCACCGGCGTGCTCTGCCTCATGGGGCTGATTCGCGAACGCGTCGAGGAACGCGTCGTGGAGCGGGACGTTCCCGCGGGCGAGGGCGGCGACGTCGGCACGATCCCGCGCAGCGCCTGGGGCTGGTGGCTCGCAGCCGGCGCGGTGCTGGGCCTGCTCATGCTCTCGCGCGAGAACGCGCTGGTGCTGGTCGCCGTCGTCTTCGCCTGGGCGGCAGTCGGGCTGGGGCGGCAGGCGCTCGCGCGGCGGGCGACATGGGTGCTCGCGCTGCTGCTGGGGCTCGCGGTGGTGCTGATGCCCGTGGCGGTGCGGAACAAGGTTGTGGGCGGGGAGTTCCATCTCACCACCTCACAGTTCGGGCCCAACTTTTACATCGGGAACAACCCCATCGCTGACGGGCTCTACCGTCCGCTGCGTGCCGGCAACGGGACGGCCGAGTTCGAACGGGCCGACGCGACGGCGCTGGCTGAGCACGCGATGAAGCGCACGCTCAGCCCCAAGGAGGTCTCGGCCTACTGGACGGGCGAGGCGACGCGGTTCATTCGGGCCGAGCCCGCTCAGTGGCTCGTGTTGATGGGGCGCAAGGCGATGCTGGTCTTCAACGCCGTGGAGATCGGCGACACCGAGGACCAGTACACTTATTCCGACGAGTCGTGGCTGCTGCGCGGGCTGGGCATGCCGCTGCATTTCGGGACGATCGTCCCGCTCGCCGTGGCGGGGCTCGTGCTGACGCGGCAATCCTGGCGGCGGTCGTGGCCGTTGCTCGGCATGGCGCTGGCCTACGCCGCGAGCGTGGCGATCTTCTACGTCTTCGCGCGTTACCGCTTCCCGCTTACGCCGTTCCTGCTGCTCTACGCGGCGGGGGTGGGCGTGGAAGGTTGGCGGGCCGTGCGCGCGAGGCGTTGGACGGCGCTGGGCGTCGCGACACTGCTCGCGCTCGCGGCGGCGGTCGCGGCGAATTGGCCGATGGGCCCGGCGACGTCGGTCGCGTGGATCCGCGCGTCGGCCCAGAACAACATCGGGTCCTACCTCTCCCGCCAACTCGGGCGGCACGATGAAGCCATCGCCCATTACGAGGCGGCGCTCCGCCACAAGCCCGACTACGACGAGGCCCACAACAACCTCGCGGTGGCGCTCGCCCGCCGGGGGCAGACGCAGCAGGCGGCCTACCACTACCTCCGCGCCATCGAGATCAACCCCAACGTCGCGGGCGTGCGCTACAACTACGGCCTGCTGCTCGCCAACAACGGCAAATTTCCCGAGGCGGTGCGCGAGTATGAGCGGGCCCTGCAGATCAACCCCGACTATGCGGCGGCTCACAACAACCTCGGCGTGGCCTACGCGGCGATGGGCCGGCTCGAGGACTCGATCGCGCAGTACAAGGCCGCGCTCATGCTCGACCCCGCCGATGCGCGGGCCCACAACGGCTGGGGCACGGCCTTGGCCCGCCTCGGGAAGATCGAGGAGGCGCTGACGCACTTCACCGAGGCGGTGCGGATCGACGCCCGCCTGGGCAGCGCCCGGTTCAACCAAGGGCGGGCCCTGATGACGCTGGGGCGCGTGGCCGAGGCGGCCGCGGCGTTCGAGCAGGTCCTGCGCGATCTGCCCAACGACGCCAACACGCGGCAGCGGTTGGCGGAGTGCTACCGCGCGTTGGGGCGGAACGCGGAGGCCGATGCGGTGATGGGGATCGAGACGCCGGCGGTTCCGGCCACGGTTCCCGCCGGGCGGTGACGGGTGTGTGGCCAGCGATGACGCGTGAAGTCGCGGCGCGACCTGTCTTGTTGGCCGGAAGCGCAAGCGACGGGCCTTCGCGCGAGCGGAGTACCGCTCAGCGCCTGATCGACGGACACACAGTGTCCGGCTCTGACCTGAATCAGATCAGACTTCGTCTGATGGGAACGGAGACAATCTCCGTCGCCTGCCCATCCGGCCAACAAGACGCCCTTGCACCTACAATGCCCCGTGACGCCGCCCCGGCGCGACCCGAGCCTCCTTCATGCCGACCTTCTCCCCCGACTCCCCCGCCGCCTTCATCCTCGCCGCCGCCGATTTCGCGGCCAGGAAGCACACCGCCCAGCGCCGGCGCGACACCGCCAAGACGCCTTACATCAACCACCCCGTCGCCGTCGCCGCCCTCCTCACCCGCGTCGGCGGCATGACCGACCCGATCACCCTCGCCGCGGCGCTGCTCCACGACACCGTCGAGGACACAGAGACCACGCCCGAGGAGATCGAGGAGCACTTCGGCCCCGACGTCCGCACGCTCGTCGCGGAAGTCACCGACGACAAGTCGCTCACCAAGGAGGAGCGCAAGCGGCAGCAGATCGAGCACGCGCCGGAGCTCTCCCATCGGGCCCGGCTCATCAAGCTCGCCGACAAGTCCTGCAACGTCGGCGACATGACCCCCACCGAACCGAAGGACTGGCCCCTGGTCCGCAAGCGAGAATACTTCGACTGGGCCGAGCAAGTCGTCACCCGCATCCAAGGCACGCACCCGGCCCTCGAGACCCACTTCCGCCGCACGCTGCAGACCCAGCGCGCGGCGCTGGCGGATTTGTAGGGTGGGTTGAGCGGTAATCCGCGAAGCCCACCGGCGCGGCGCACGATCAAGCGATGGGGATCGGGTCGACGGCAGCCGCAGCGTTGGCCGGACGCGCAGGCGATGGCCGTCTGGCTTACCAGTCAGTTGCCCCGTTGTCCCGAAGAACGATTTCGATCCGCGTCAATAGCCAATTGCCGGGATCCACGCCTCGCCGGTTGCTGGGCGCCGACTTCAGCGCAAGAACGATTTTGCCTGGCCAACGCTGGTCAACAATGCACTCCACCTTGACGACTTCACGATCTCGATCGCAAACGATCGTTGCCAGAAACCCGCGTCCAACATCCTCCTCCGATGCGGGGCGAATGCTCACGTCAGCCCCAGTGCCGCGCAACAACTCGGGCACCCGCTCCCGCAATGTCTCCGGAATCAAGATTGCCGGTGTGCTCATTGTCCAAACCCGACCCAATTGAGAGGGCAGCACCGTGGCCCGAAGACCAGGCGTCCGGAACCGATTGTATTTGATCTGATTCGTGCGAACCTTCCGCATGATTGGGAACCGCCTCGCGATCGGGAGAAAGACAAAGACCCGCCTGAAGGCGGAACTCCGAACCCCAGACTCGCGCGGCGCGTTCCCGCGGCACGAAAATTTTCCGCCCGAATTCGAAAAAATTCTTACTACCCATTTCCAAAACGGGTTGAAGTGCCCACCCCTTCGGAAACGCTCAGAACGGGCCTTCCGCGGCTGGGTTAACCTGCGGGCGGCGCGCGCCGGCACGAGAGCGGGACATTTTGTCGCTCCGTTTCGCTCAAAGAGCATCGTCGACCACGCCCGGCCGGAATGGCCCTGAACAACCAAAACGGCACCAAACAACGCAACGAATGAAGCCGTCACCGCTTACAGGAATTCGCCCCAAAACCGCCTCCATGCCCGCAAGGCGAGGTCGGGTGAACGGCGGCACGTCAGCCCTCGAACCGACGTCAAAAGCGCATCGGACCGGTGTCGACGCGATACCCCACCGGAACCGCAGCGAGGCAGGCGCGGCACAATTTAGAGCATTTTCGACGCCCGATTTCCCGCGCCAGACATAGGCACCAGCGTCCGGAAAAATCCGGACAGCGCGCCAAAACCCAGAATTCAAAATAAGGACTTGCGCGCCGTTGTCCGGATTTGGCCGGACACTTGTGCGGGTCTTACGGGAGCGCAGCTTTTTTTGAACCCGAGCGCCTCGTTGGCCTCAAGGGTGGACAGCTTGACCTGTCCACCCCCGCTCCTCGCGTTATCCTTCACGACTTCGCGATCGTCCCTGTTCACCCACTTTCAGCGATCCTCATCGCACAGGAGTCTCCCCTTGGGCCACAACAAGACCATCGGTGGCGGCGGGTTCCACCACATCGCCATCCGCGCCCGCGACTTCGACCGCTCCGTCGCCTTCTACACCACCGCGCTGGGCTTCACGCCCAAGATCACCTGGGGCGACAAGCCTGGGCGGGCGATCATGCTCGACACCGGCGACGGCAATTACCTCGAGATCTTCGAGCGCCCCAGCCAGGCGCCGGCCACCGAGGAGTCGGCCCTCCTGCACTTCGCCCTGCGCACCAGCGACTGCGACGCCGCCCTCGAGCGAGCCCGGGCCGCGGGCTGCCCGGTGACGATGGAGTCGAAGTCGCTCGACATCCAGTCGAAGCCCGGGCCGACGCCGGTGCGGATCGCCTTCTTCAAGGGGCCCGACGGCGAGGTGGTCGAGCTGTTCCAGAACGAGTTGACCTGAGGACGCGCCGCGAGGATCGACGCGATCCGCATCTTCGTTTTCTGTGTGCCACATGCCATCGTACTCGTGGCATGTGTCTTGAGAGGCCGATCGACGCATGGTAAGCGGGAACGCTCAAGACCCCTTGAAACCAAGGGATTTGCACGGAGACCACGAGACCACCGCGAGGTCGTGGGCCGTCCGCCCACCGGCACATGCCACGAGTACGATGGCATGTGGCACCCGGCATCCCAAGGGCTCTTTTCTTCGTGGTAGGATCGCAACATGAACCGATCTGGGCTCACCAAGCGGCGTGTGGTTGTGCTGGGTTCCACGGGCAGCATCGGCGTGAACACGCTGGCCGTGGTCGATCACCTGAACGCCTCGGGCGCGGCCGACATCCGCGTCGTCGGGCTGGCCGCAGGGCGCAAGGCCGAGGTGCTCATCGAGCAGGCAAAGAAGTTCAAGGTCCCGCAGGTCGCCGTCGCCGACCCGGGTGCCGCGGCGCAGGTCGCCAAGGCGCTGCCGGGCGTGAAGGTCTTCGCCGGGCCGGACTCCGCGCTGGAGTTGATGGAGCAGGTGGAGGCGACGGACTTGGTCGCCGCGGTCGTCGGCTCAGCGGGATTGCCCGCGACGTTCGTCGGCGCGACCAAGGGCATGACCATCGGGCTGGCAAACAAGGAGACGCTCGTCGCCGCGGGGGCGCTCGTCACGCCCGTGGTCCGCAAGCACAACGCCCGGATCATCCCCGTCGACAGCGAGCACTCGGCCGTGTTCCAGTGCCTCGAGGCCCACCGCGGGGGCGACCCGGCCCAGGTGAAGCGGATCGTTCTGACCGCGTCGGGCGGGCCGTTCCGCACGGCGTCACGCGAGGAGATCGCCAACGCCACCGTCGAGCAGGCGCTCAAGCATCCGACGTGGACGATGGGGCCGAAGATCACCATCGACTCCGCGACGATGATGAACAAGGCGCTGGAGATCATCGAGGCCCACTGGCTCTTCGACCTCCCGGCCGAGAAGATCGACGTGATCATCCATCCGCAGTCGACGGTGCACAGCTTCGTCGAATTCGCCGATAACTCGGTGCTGGCCCAGCTCGGCCCGCCGGACATGAAGACGCCGATCCAGTACGCCCTGACTTATCCGGACCGCCCCGCGGGCTGCAGTGACGTGCTGGATTGGTCGAAGTTAAGGAAGTTGGACTTCGAGGCCCCCGACCACGAGCGGTTTCCGTCGCTGCGGCTGGCCTATGATGTCATCGAGGCGGGCGGGACCGCCGGCGCGGTCTTCAACGCCGCGAATGAGGCCGCCGTCGCGGCTTTTCTCGAACGACGCATCCGGTTCGGGCGTATTGTTGAATTAGTGGCCGAGGCGCTCTCGGCCATCGACGCCCGCCCGGTGGATTCGATGCAGACGGTCCTGGCCGCCGACCGCGAGGCCCGGGCCTTCGTCGAGGATCGCGTCGGCAAGGGCGTGCTGAGCCGCTGAGCCTTTGGAAGGCGCGGCGGACGGTGTTTCGCCCTCGGCCTTTTTCCTTCGAGCGGCGCGCCATGCGTTGCCGCTCTTTTCGCATAACACCCCGCATCACGCCCCCATCCCCCGCTTCATCCCCCCTTTGAGACTTCTTCATGGAATTGAAAGACCTCTTCGAGTTCATGGGCACCGGCTACGCGCTGGGGATGATGCTCGTGGGCTTCTGCTTCATCATCTTCATCCACGAACTGGGCCACTTCCTGGCCGCCAAGATGGTCAACATGAAGGTCACGCAGTTCGCCCTGGGCATCGGCCCGGCGATCTTCGCGTGGCGCAAGGGCATCGGCTTCCGCAAGGGGTCGACCGAGCCGGAGTTCAACAAGCTCGTCGACGAACGGCTGGCCGCGACGGGCAAGGTCGTCGATGTCGTCGCCGATGTCCCCGACGCCCAGATCAAGCTCGCCTACCGCGAGGAGGCCGTGAAGGCCCTGGGCCTGGGCGAGACGGAATACCGCGTCAACTGGCTGGTGATCCTCGGCGGGTACGTGAAGCTCGAGGGGCAGGAGGACCTGAAGCCCGACGCGGTGGGCGTGAGCGACCGTTCGTTCACCCGCAAGCCGGCATGGGCCCGCGCGGTGGTGCTCTCTGCCGGCGTCTTCATGAACTTCATCTCGGGGATCGTCTTCTTCATCATCGCCTTCACGTCGGGCGTGAAGTTCCCGCCCGCGGTCGCCGGCTACGTCGAGCCCGGCAGCCCCGCCGCTGTGGCCTACGCGCAGGGGCACGAGGGCGACAAGGCGTTCAAGGGCATCAAGACGGGCGACCACATCACCGCCGTCGACGGCGACAGGACCGTCGACTTCACCGACATCACCCTCGCGGCGGCGCTCTCGCACCCCGGCGACACGATGGACCTGACCGTGCAGCGCCCGGGCGTCGCGGAGACGCTCACCTACCGCCTCGCCCCGGCCAAGACCGCCACGGGCAAGTTCCTCGCCATCGGCATCACCGACCCCATGTCGCTCACCGCCGTCTTCGACCCGGCCGAGGCCCCCAAAGGCGTCAAGACCGGGAGCACGATCGTCGCCATCGACGACAAGCCGGTGACGCGGTATGACGAGCTGCTCACGGCGGTCGAGGCCTCGCACGGCAAGTCCATTTCCGTGACCTATGCCGACCCCGACTCCGGGGCCAAGACGCCGGCGGAGATCCAGCCGGCGCCGAACCTGACGGTCGACGAGAAGACCGGCGAGCCCTCGCTGCTGGGCCTCGTGCCCGTCACCCGCGTGATGGTGGTGGTGAAGGGCTCCCCCGCGGACAAGGCGGGCATCACCGCCGGCGACCTGATCGCCCGCGTCGGCGCGCAGACTTGGCCGAAGCACTCCGAGGTCTCCTCGCTGGTCAAGGCCGCGCAGGGTCGCCCGATCGAGATCGTGGTCTGGCGCGACGGCGCCGAGACGCCGCTGGGCCCCATCGCCCCCGACGGCCGCGGGCTGCTGGGGATCCGGCTCGACCCCGCCTACAGCGAGCCCCTCGTCAGCGCGACGACGGCGGATTCGCCCCTCGCCTCCGCGGGCCTGAACGCCGGCTCGCGCATCCTCAGCGTCAACGGCGAGAAGATCGGCAACTTCACCGAGCTGGCGATCGCCCTCTCGCGCCTGGAGAAGCCGGAGTTCACCGTCGGCTACCGCAAGAACCTCAGCAACGCCGAGGACGCGACTGCCGAGGTGAGCCTAGGCGCGGATTCGCTGGCCGCGCTGCGCGAGATCGAGTGGACCGTCCCGCGCACGGTGAACTTCGACCTGCTCCGCGAGCCGATCGCCGAGTCGAACCCGATCGCCGCCGCGAAGCTGGGGCTCAAGAAAACCTACCAGTTCATGGCCCAGACCTACCTCACGCTGGTCCGCCTCTTCCAGCAGACCGTCCCCGTCTCGGAGCTCCGCGGCGTGGTCGGCATCGCCCACGAGGGCACGAAGATCGCCAAGCACGGCTGGTCGTACCTCTGCTTCTTCCTGGGGCTCATCAGCGTCAACTTGGTGGTGATGAACTTCCTGCCCATCCCCATCCTCGACGGCGGGCAGATGCTGTTCCTGATCATCGAGAAGTGCAAGGGCAGCCCGGTGAGCATCCGCGTGCAGGAGATCGCGACCTACGTGGGCCTGGCGATCATCCTGAGCCTCGTGGTGGTGACGCTCTACTACGACACCGGCCGGCTGCTGGGCCTGGTGGGCTGAGTTTTTGGGCGAGGCAAAGGCGAGGCCCAAAGGACATGCCGGCCATGCAATCCGCCCGCACCCGCATCAAGATCTGCGGCGTCCGCACGCCCGACACCGCCCGCGCCGCCGCCGACGCCGGCG
>JAPLMQ010000007.1 GCA_026386955.1 Planctomycetota bacterium | reverse complement strand
GAATACCGCCCGCGCGGCACGCTGCGCCCGCCGCTCGCCCCGGCCCAATACCAGGCCCGCGCGACGAGGCTCGGCGCGGAGCCGGGCGACGGCTACTTCCTGCGCGTCGCCCCGGGCATCGAGTCGATCAGCCAGGACTGGTGGCCGCGCGGCGCGGAGCGCGAAGACCGGTCCGACGTCAACGCCGTGCGCTCCCCCGCGAAGTCGCCCGGCGCGCCCGCGACGCTGCTCGCCCCCGAGCAGCGCCTCGTCATGGCCCGCGACACGCACCAATCGGTGCAGCTCTGCATGCGCAGCCTGCAGGAGCAGCCGATCACGCTCGCCGTCGACACCGGCGACCTCAAGGCCTCCGACGGCAAGACCTTCCCCGGCCACATCGCTTGGCGCGTCGTCGGCTTCGTCCCCTACGGCAGCAGCCGGCAACAATGGTCGCCCTTCGCGCTGCTCCGCCGCCCGACGATCACCCTCCCGCCGCTCAACGTCGCCCAGGCCTGGCTGACGGTCGACACGATGGGCCTGCCCGCGGGCGACTACACCACGAACGTCACCCTCCGCGCCAAGGGCCTGCCCGACCAGGTCGTGCCGCTGAAGGTCCACGTGGCGCCGTTCGCCCCCGCGCCCAAGGAGCCGGTGCTCGTCTCGGGCTACACCGGCCCGCCCGAGGGCGACGAGTACCTGCGCTCGTTCGTCGACCACGGGATGAACGTCTTGGAGAGGCCGATGTCGAAGGCCGACATGACGCGCTGGGGCATCCGCCTCCTGCTCCTGCAGCAAAGCTCGGCCGACCCCGCGGCGATCCGCACTCTCATCGCCAAGTTGAAGGCGCTCGGGCTGGGCTACGACGACTACGCGATGCCGATCCGCGACGAGCCCACCGCCGTCACCGCCGAGGGCCTGAAGGACTACATCGACGTCGCCAAGGCGATCCACGCGGCCGACCCGAACGTGCGCGTCAGCTTCAATCCCGGCGAGGCGGCCAAGCTCGCGACGTTCGAGGCCCTTGACCCCTTCTGCGAATTCTGGCTGCCCTATTCGCTGCACGCGTTCTATGTCATTGACCTGCAGAAGAAGGTCGCGATCTACTCCAAGAAGCCGTGGATGTGGTACACGACGCCCTGCCTGCACGACAAGAGCCCGGGCATGGCGGGCGAATTGTTCAGGCAGATCCGCACGGTGCCGACGATGCCCGGCCGCTGCGTAGGCACGGCCTTCTTCGCGTTCTACTACCCGTTCCGCGACCCGTGGGACACGGGCTACGAGCACATCCCCGACGTCGCGGTGACGATGCTCCCGTCGCGCCACGGCCCGGTCTGCACGCCCGCGATGCAGGGCATCCGCGAAGGCGCCCAGGCGGCGAACCTGGCGAAGATGGTGAAGGAGCGAGCCGCCGCGGACGACGCCGAGGCGAAGAAGCTGGTGGAGACCGGCACGCCCGCGGAGCTGGTCGCGTGGCTGGAGGCGAGGGGGGTGAAGTGAGGGATGGCTGGTGCCACATGAACCCTTTGACCAATTCCTCTCGCGACGCATGGCGAGCCCGTCTTGTTAGCCGGAAGCGCAAGCGACGGGACGGGGGTCGCACCGTTGGCGGCCGCGCTCCGCATTCGATGAGCGGTCCAATGAACAGGCCTTCAAACGAAGGGGGTCGATTGTGCGTCGCCAGGAGCCCCAGCCCAGCAGTGGATTGAATGACCCCCGTCTCGTCGTTTGCGCTTCCCGCTAACAAGACACGTCATTCTCGGCGGTTTCGCGCGTCACGGGTACGATGACATCTGGCACCAGAAACAGCCTCTGAAAGCGAGTGCCCCATGACATCACGCTCGCCCCAAACCCAAACCCAACCCTTCGCCCTCGCCGCCGACCGGCTCTTCGACGGCTCGCGGGTCCTCGTCGACCACGCCGTGGTGGTCTCCGGCGACACGATCTCCGCCGTCCTCCCCGTCGCGGCGCTCGACCCCAACATCCCGCTCCGGCGCGAGCCGGGCGCGACGATCATCCCCGGCTTGATCGACACCCACATCCATCTGATGCGCTGGGAGTCGCCGCTCTTCATGGCCGCGGGCGTGACGACCGTGCGCGACGTGGGCAACGACCTCGACTGGATCCTCGACCAGCGCCGCCGCGCGGCCGACGACCTGCGCTCCCAGCGCGTCCTCTCGCTCGGCCCGCTGCTCGACGGCCCCTCGCCCAACCACCCGACCGTCGCCTGGCCCTGCGGCGACGAGCAGGCCGTGGCGCAGGCGATCGAGAGACTCGTGGCCGCGGGCGTCGACGGCACCAAGCTCTACGTCTTCTTCCCCACCGATCTCCTGCCGCTCGCCGTCCGCGCGTCGCACGCGGCGGGGCTCAAGGTCTCCAAGCACTGCCTCAAGGACGGCGTGCTCGTCGCGGGGCGGGCGGGCGTCGACGAGTTCTTCCACCTCGACGGCATCTTGGCCGACGTCTGGCCCGACCATCCGCCCGCGTGGCTCGACGGCTGGGGCCTGCCGGGGATGAAGGAAACGCTCGACGCCCAGAAGCGCGTCGCCGACGAGATCGCCCGCATGGGCATGGTCTCGACGCCGACGCTCGCCTACTGGGACTCCCAGTGGCGCATCCGCACGCCCGGGCGCGCCGCCGGCGACGACTCGCCCGACGTCCCCGCGTGCATGGTCGCGTGGCAGGGCACGGCCGCGCGCGAGCAGGGTGGGGCTGACCAGTGGCGGCGCGGGCTCGAGGCGGCCCAGCGCTTCACCGGCCTGCTGCTCGGCCGCGGCGTGCGCACGCTCGCGGGCACCGACGTCCCCTGCGGCGCGATCACCGCGGGGTTGAGCCTCTGGCGCGAGATGGAGCTGCTCGTCGGCTCGGGGATGTCGCCCACGCAGGCGCTGCGCTCCGCGACGAGCGACGCCGCCGATTTCCTCGAACGTCCCAAGCTCGGCCGACTCGCGGCGGGGGCGACGGCCGACCTCGCGGTGGTTCGCGGCGACCCGACGCGCGAGATCCCGGCGAAGCCCGAAGTCACGTTGGTGATGCGCGAAGGCGTGACGATGTCGCCCGCGGAAATCCTCGCCGACGCCCGCCGCGCCAACCCCACCGGCGAGGGCGATCCCTGGTCCACCCAATTCGCCTGGCATGCGGCGAAGCGGAAGGCGAAGGCGTCGTAGAAGGCCAAGGCGTCGTAGGGGATCGGCACGGTGGTCTTTCGCCCCAGAGGGGCGACGGAATGTAGCCACGGGTGGAGCGACGCGAGCGCCAAGCGAGCGTCGCGCAACCCGTGGAACCTGCGCATCCAGATGTCTTTTGCCCCGGCAGGGGCAACGGAATGGGGGTGTCGTGCGGTCCGCATGGCGGTTGTGGCATGCCTCCGCGAGGCACGATTCCGCTGCCCCTGCCGGGGCAGAAGAAAATCCGACACCGCATACCACGGGTTCCGCGTCATCCGCCTTCCCCCGGAAGGGAAGGCGGACGCCGCTCCACCCGTGGCTACATTCCGTCGCCCCTCCGGGGCGGAAGAGGCGGCCGGTGTGCTTTTGCACTTGAGGAGGGCGATTGGCGGGATTGATTCGGTGCGAGAAGGCCCGCCTGCATCGCAGGAACGAATTGGGGGAACGATCAAGGTATAGTCATCGGGATCGGATTCGCGAACGTACGACCCGCGCCAGCCTGCTTCGCCGAAACCACCGCTCCTCCACAACCCCTTGGAAACCGCCCTTGAACCGATCCCTCCGCCGCGTGTTCACGTCACTGGTCGCCGGCTTCCTCGCGGCGGCGCTCGTCGCCGCCGCCCCCGCTGCGGACAAGCCCGCGGCGACGCAGCCGACCACTCCGCCCGCGACCCAGCCCACCACCTCGCCGGCCGGCCTCCCGCGCGTCCTGCTCATCGGCGACTCGATCTCGCTGGGCTACACCAACCCCGTCAAGAAGATGCTCGAGGGCAAGGCCGTCGTCGTCCATCCGCCGGGCAACTGCCAGTTCACCGGCCACGGGATCTCGAACATCAAGGCCTGGCTGGGCGACGGCAACTGGGACGTCATCCACTTCAACTGGGGCATCTGGGACACGCACATGCTCACCGAGACCGGCGGGCTGGTGCGCGACGAGGCTGCCGCGACGGGGCCGCTGCACATCCGCTACACGCCCGACGAATACCGGGCGAATCTCGAGTCGCTGGTCAAGACGATGGAGGGGACGCGGGCGAAGCTGGTCTGGGCGAGCACGACGCCGATCATGAGCCGGACGGGTGCGCGATACGAGGACATCAAGATCCGCAACCAGATCGCGGCCGAGATCATGAAGGCGCACGGGATCGCCATCGACGACCTCTACGCCGTGGTGGAGCCCAACGCCGCGAAGCTGCAGGGCGGCGACAAGGTCCACTTCACGGCCGAGGGCTCGCAGGAGCTGGCGAAGCACGTGGTGGCGAGCGTGATGAAGGCGCTGGGGAAGACGGGGGAGTGAGGGAAAGGCCTTGGGGCCGTGCCACATCGCAGCCGAAGGCTGCTATGTGCGGATGTCGGACGGGCTCGGGGCTCGCGAGGGCTTGCGCATTCTCGGCAAAATCGGGATGCGATCATCTGCTTGTCGTGCGCGTGACGTTGACCGGCACACAGCAGCCTTCGGCTGCGGTGTGGCACGTTTGCTGACTGTCGCGGAACCGACAAGATTCGTGGCGATTCGAAGGAAGAGCCGCGTAAACGCGGAACTCCGAACCTCGGAGCCGCGGAGCCGCGGAGACGTGGCGTGCGGGGTCTAGGGTATGTAGTTCCGCCTTTAGGCGGGCATTTGGCTTTTTCGAAGACCGCGTAAACGCGGAACTACGAGCCTCAGAGCCGCGAGGGCGGGGGCTTCTCGCCTCACGCCGCGGCGTCGGGCTCGATCAGGCGCGAGAGCTTGCCCACGGGCGGGGCGGGCGGCGACTGCGGGTCGGCCGGGTGGATGTGGCCCTGCAAAGGCAGATCCATCACGCTCGGGTCGAGCGGGCCCTGGTCGCCCGCGAAGGCGAGTTCCTCGTCGAGCAGGTCGAGGTCGTCGTCGGCGTCGGCACTCGTCACGACGTTGCCTTGGGCGTCGACGCGGCCTTGCCCCGCCGCGATCGGCTCGATGCCCGCCACGGCTTCGCCCGGGGTGATGTCCGCGTCGGGGACCGCCAGCAAGTCGACTTCGTTTCCGAGGCCGGCCTGGGCGAGGTCGTCGCGGGCGTCATCCTCGGATTCGTCGCCGGCGTCCTCGTCGTACAACGCCTCCTCGGGTGGCAGGTCGGCCAGCGACCCGTTCGGGACGGGCATGACCTTGTCGAGGCGGCGGATCAGGTCGGTGTAGAAGTCGTTGGGCAGCAGCGTGTGCAGCGGCTCGTCGCGCCCGGCCTCGTGCTCGGCCTGGCGCTCGGCCTGGCGTTGGCTCCCACGGCTCGCGGCGCGGGCCTGGCCCGTCAGCGGAGCTTCGGGGGCGAACG
>JAPLMQ010000010.1 GCA_026386955.1 Planctomycetota bacterium | reverse complement strand
CTCTGCGAGGTGGGGCGGATCGAGCAGGCCGACCTTGAGGAGCGCAAGTCGGTCATCACCAGCCGGGTGCAGCAGATCGCCAGCTACGTCTGGCTCAACGACCAGCGCAAACAGCTCGCGGAGCTCGACGAGGATGCGCAGCCTTGGCGCCGGGTGGCGCAGGACATCGAGGAGCAGCGGGCCTCGCACGCGATGCTCACGGCCGTGGACGACGCCTCGCTGGTGCGCATCCAGTCGCTCATCAACGCCGCGACGGCGACCAAGGCCGACCCGGAACTTGAAGTCTGGGGCCAAGTGAAGATCCAGTCCTCGCGGGCCCGTGACTACCCGCTCGACGTGATGGAGGTCTCGCTCAGCCGCTCGGGCCTGCCCACGCCGATGCGCAGCGACGAGCCGTCGGTGCGGTACGTCGAGGGCGTGGGCGTCCACGTGCTGGGCCTGATGCGCAACGCGTGGAAACAGGACCTCGTCGACCGCCCGTTCGTGCGCGACGCCAGCGTGGGCGGAGGCACGGGGCCCGACCTGGGCGGCTACCAGCCCGGCGACCGCGTCGGGTCCTGGGGCGTCGAGAAATCGCAGGAGACCTGGCTCCGCGGGCTGCGCGGGCAGGTCCTCGCCCACTTGGACACCAGCGAGGAGGAGCGCGTCGAGCCCATTCCCGGGCGTGACGTCACCCTCACCGTCGACATCAACCTGCAGGCCCGCATCCAGGCGATCATGGACCCCGCCTTCGGGCTGACGCGCGTGCAGGAGTGGCACGCCAAGGACCCGACCGTGACGCCCGGCGACCAGCCCGAGCGACCCGTGCTGGGCGACAAGCTCAACGGGGCGGCGATCGTGCTCGACGCGGCGACCAGCCAGGTGCTCGCGTCGGTGAGCGTGCCGGCGCTGAGCCTGCAGAAGCTGCGCGACGACCCGGATTCGGTGGTCAAGGACCGCATGAACGAGCCGTTCGTGAACCGCGTGGTCGCCCGCGCGTTCCAGCCCGGGTCGATCGTCAAGCCGCTGGTCCTCGCCGCGGCCATCACCGACCGCAAGTTCGCCCCCGACGCGACGGTCACCTGCAACGGCTTCCTCGACCCCAACCACCCCGAGCGGTTCCGCTGCTGGATCTACCGCGCGTTCAACCAGGTCCACGGCCCGCTCACGGGGCCCGAGGCCGTGCAGCACAGTTGCAACATCTTTTTCTACACGATGGGCGAGCGCCTCGGCCCGCAGCGCCTCGTCTGGTGGTATGAGCGCTACGGGCTGGGCCGACCGCTCGACTGCGGGCTCGGCGAGGAGATCGCCGGCGACCTTCCCGACCCTGCGAGCTACCGCGGCTCCGACACGCCCGGGTTCCGTCCCGCCGAGGCGATCCTCATGGGCATCGGCCAAGGCCCGATCCGCTGGACGCCGATCCAGGCCGCGGCCGCCTACGCCGCCCTCGCCCGCGGCGGGAAGTACATCCCGCCCACCTACGTCCTCCAGCCCGCGCCGCACCCGCAGGCGATCGACCTGGGGCTCGACGGCCGCGGCGTGCAGGAGGCGATGGAGGGGCTCAGCCTCGTCACCAGCGAAGGCGGCACCGCGCACCACCTCTCGTTCCTCCCCGGGCGGGAGGTCATCTTCAACTGCCCGGGCGTGAGGGTGCTGGGCAAGTCCGGCACGGCCGACGCCTCGCCGCTGCGCATCGACGGGAAGATCGTGCGCGAGGGCGCCCACGGCTGGTTCGTCGGCCTCGTGCGGAAGGACGGCGAGGCCAAGCCGAGGTACGTCGTCGCCGTGGTCGTCGAATACGGCGGGAGCGGCGGCAACGTCGCGGGCCCGATCGCCAACCAGATCATCTACGCCCTGCGCGACGAGGGCTACCTGTGATCAACTTCCGCCGGCGCGCCAGGGAATTGCTCACGCCCAACATCGGGTGGCTCGTGCTCGCGGCGGCGATCGGGCTGACCTTCATCGGCATCAGCGCGATCTCCACCGCCGAGGCCATGTCCGTCACGCACTACGCACGGCAGCAGGCGGTCTGGCTGGCGATCGCCCTCTGCGTCGCCGTGGGCTGCACGCTCATCGACCCGCGCGTCATCACCCAGGCGGCCTTCCCGCTCCTGGGCCTGTCGATCCTCCTCGAGATCGTATTGGTCCTCCCGTTCATGCCCCGCTCGATGGTCGAGGCCCGCAACGGGGCCCGCTCCTGGCTCCACTTCGGCCCGATCAGCTTCGAGCCCTCGGAACTGGCGAAGATCGCCTTCGTGCTCTCGCTCGCCCAGTACCTGCGCTTCCGCGAGAACTACCGCACGCTCAGCGGGCTGCTCGTGCCCTTCGCCATCATGTTCGTCCCCGTTGGGCTGATCCTGAAGCAGCCCGACCTGGGCACGTCGCTGCTCTTCGCCCCCACGCTCTTCGCGGTGCTCGTCGCCGCGGGGGCCCGCATGCGGCACATGATGACGCTGCTGGGATTGGCGGCGCTCGCCGTCGCCATCAACGTCGTGGTGATCTACAAGTTCCCGCCTTCGATGCAGATCTTGAAGCCCCACCAGCAGAGCCGGATCAAGGCGGTCATCAGCCAGGCCTACGGCGACACGCGCTACATCAAGGACATCGGCTACCAGCAATACAAGGCGACCGTGCTGGTCGGCTCGGGGCAGCTCACCGGCTTTGGCGCCGACCGGGCGGCGACCATCGTGCGCTACAACCGCCTGCCCGAAGACCACAACGACATGATCTTCGCCGTCATCGCCGCCCGCTGGGGGCTCGTCGGCGGGATCGTCACGCTCCTGCTCTACCTGCTTCTGGTCCTCTCGTTCCTGCTGGTGGCGATGCACTATCGCAACCCCTTCACGCGCCTCGCAACCGTCGGCTTCGCCGCGATGATCTTCAGTCAGGCGACCATCAACATCGGCATGACCCTGGGTCTCATGCCCATCACCGGCATCACGCTCCCGTTCGTCTCCTACGGCGGGTCGAGCCTGGTGATGAGCTACGCGGTGGTGGGCCTGGTGGTGAACTTCGCGTCGCGCCCGAAGGCGATCGTGGCGAGGCCCTCGTTCGAGTTCGACCACGCGGATGCGATGTTCCAGTGAGCGGGTTCCGCCTGCCCCTCTCCCTCCGGGAGAGGGTGGCACGGATGTACCCATCCGTGACGGGTGAGGGCGAGAGTCAACCAAAACACCCACGACAAACACTTGCGTCCGCTGTGGTGTCTGAAAGTCGCCGGTTGCTCACGCCCTCATCCGGCCGGAGTACCGGCCACCTTCTCCCGAAGGGAGAAGAGCAAGAATACTGCCCACGCGGACCATCCGACGAACCCGTATAATCCCGCGGGTTCCGCGTGAATTCCCACGCAGGCCCCTCGAACCGCTCCCCATGACCCAAGACCCCGCCGCCCCCGGTTCCCCCGGCTCTCCTCCCGCACTGCCCGACCTTTCCGCCGCGGTGCCCCCGCCCATTCCCGACTTCGTCCGCCCCGAGCTCGCAGCCCTCGGCGTCATCCTCGACGACGCCCGCATCAATCTGCTCGCCCGGTATCTCGGGATGCTGCTCGAGGTCAACAAGCAGTTCAACCTCACCGCGATCCGCGACCCCGAGTCGGCCTGGCGCCGGCACATCATCGACAGCCTCACCGTCCTCCCGGGGCTCTCGGACCTCACTGAAAACGAGACGGTGATCGACGTTGGCTCGGGTGGGGGGCTGCCCGGCGTGCCGCTGGCGATCGCCCGCCCCGACCTGCGCATGACGCTGCTCGAGGCCACGGGCAAGAAGGCGAATTTCCTCCGCGCCTGCGTGAAGGAGTTGCCGCTCGTCCAGACCCGCGTGATCCACGGGCGGGCCGAGGATTTGGGGCAGCAGCGCATCCACCGCGAGAGCTACGACATCGCGGTCTGCCGCGCGATCGGGCCGATGACGGAGCTGCTGGAATGCACGATGCCGCTTCTGCGCCTGGGCGGGATGTTGCTGGCGATGAAGGGCCCGAGCGTGGAGGCGGAGCTCGCCGCCGCGGCCGACGCCCTCGACAAGCTGGGTTCGGGCGAGCTGGAGGTGATCGGCGCGTACCCCGAGGGCTCGGGGCAGAACACGGTGATCGTCAGCGTCCGCAAGGAGAGGCAGACGCCCAAGGAATACCCGCGCAAGCCAGGCGTTCCGCGGCAGTTTCCGCTCTGAATGATCGAGTGCGGAGCGCGAACAAATCAGCGAACTGATTCCCCAAAGCCCAGGCACCGCGTGCCTGGGCTTTTGTGCTCGCAGATTTTGTGCGCACAGATGAAGATCCGATTCACCCCGGCTTCTGCGACGTCGCGCGGACCTCCGCGCCCATCGGCGCGGGGTCGGCCGGCAGCGGCGCCGCCGGCCGGCTGCCCGCCGCGACCATCCAGTGGGCCAGGGCCGGGCTCAGCGCGTTGATCCAGTCGAGGATGCGGTAGTGCCGCGGGATGCAGAGCTCCAGCCGAGGGTGGTCGATCAGGCCGACCACGCCCGCCGCCACCGTCGCCGGGGCCACGCGGCGCCGCGTGTTCCGCTGCGCCACCGGGGCGAGCGTGGGGTCGTTGAAGAACTCCGTCGCGACGATTCCTGGGTTGACGTAGCTGAAGTGGATGCCGTCCCGCCCATGCTCTGCCGCGAGGGTCTGCGTCAGCGAGACCAAGGCCGCCTTCGCAGCCGCGTAGCCCGAATGGCCCCAGGGGCCCATCTTGGTCGCGATGGAGGCGACGTTGATCACGTGCCCCCGCCGGCGGCGGCGCATCTCGGGGAGGACGGCGCGGATCAGGGCCGCGGCGCTGAAATAATGCACCTGCATGAGCTGCCGCTCGGTCTCCACGGGCGTCTCGGCGAAGGGCGTGTATTGCCCGGTGCCCGCGTTGTTCACCAGCACGTCGACCGGGCCGACGCGGGCCAACAGGGCGGGGGCAGCGGACTCGACCGCGCCGGGCTGCGAAAGGTCGAGCGCCAGCGCCTCGCTGGGGGCGAAGGCGGAAAGCTCCTGGGCCAAGGCCTCGATGCGCTGGGCCCGCCGGGCGAGGAGGATCGTGCGGTAGCCGCGGCGGGCGAGCAGTGTGGCCGTCTCGCGCCCGATGCCGCTCGAGGCGCCGGTCACGATGGCGAGCGGGGCGTCGTTTCCGGAGATTGAACTGCTCTGAGGCATACCCGTGCTATCGTACCGTGGAAGGGGCGGGGCGGCCGCGCGAACATGCAAAGCGCCTCCAACACCAGACGGCCCCTGCGCGCCCTCCTACGATAGGCGAGCAAACGGCACGGAGATCGGCCCATGAAATACGTCTACGGCGAGTTCGACGGCCATCCCTTTCCATCACCAGACTCCCTCTTCCCGCCCGACAAGGTCGTGCAGCTCATCCTTCAATACGGGCAGAAGGCCCTCGACGCGATGGACAAGCTCAAGGGCGACGACGAGCGCGACTACGTCGAGGCCTTGATCGAAGCCGGGCTGCTCGAGCGCGACGAGGAGACCGGCGCCCTGCGGCTCACGCCCAAGATGCTCCGCGGGATCGAGCACAAGGCGCTGCTGGAGATCTTCGAGGGCGTCAACCGCGGGGCGAAGGAGGGACACTCCACCCAGGAGCGCGGGCGCAGCGACGAACGCACCGACGGCACCAAGGCCTACGAGTTCGGCGACCCGCTCAGCGAGATCGATCTGGGCGCGACGATGCGCAACGCCCTCCGCCGCTGGGAGAGCCACCGCGGCGACGGCTCGCCCACGCTCCCCATCCCCATCAACGGCTCCGACTTCGAGCTGCACCTCACCGAGGGGCAGGCCGACGTCGCCACCTGCGTGCTGCTCGACATGTCCGGCTCGATGATGCGATACGGGCGCTTCTACCAGGCCAAGCGCGTGGCCCTGGGGATGGCCAGCCTGATCCGCAAGAAATTCCCGCAGGACACGATCGACTTCGTCGGTTTCTACTCGCTGGCGACGCGCATCCTCGAGCGCGACTTGCCGCTGGTGATGCCCAAGCCCATCAGCGTCTACGACAGCGACGTGAGGGTGCGTGTCCCGCTCGCGCAGGCCCAGGCCGACCCGAAGCTGATCCCGCAGCACTTCACGAACCTGCAGCTCGGGCTGCGCATGGCCCGGCAGATCCTCAGCCGGCGCGGGGCCCAGAACAAGCAGGTCTTCATCATCACCGACGGCCAGCCCACCGCTCACGCCGAGCCGGCCGCGGGCCCGATGGGCGAGGAGATGCTCTACCTCATCTACCCGCCCGCGGAACGGACCAGCCAGGCGACGCTGCAGGAGGCGCTGCGCTGCCAGCAGCAGGGCATCCGCATCGCGACCTTCGCGCTGATCGAGGACTACTGGGGCATGGACTGGGTCGGCTTCGTCGACCAGCTCTCTCGCCTCACCCGCGGCACGGCCTTCTACTGCGCGAGCGAGAACTTGAGCTCCACCGTCATCCAAAGCTACATCAGCGGGAAGAAAAAGAAGGCCTTCCTGCACTGAGACGCCTCGGCCTGCCGGTTTGCTAGACTCTCCGCATGGCAGGCCGAATCGACATCCACGCGTTTTCTTTGGGCGACTGGCAGACCAACTGCTACGTGGTCCACGCCCACGCCCCCAAGGCCCTGCGCGGGCTCCCGTGCTGGATCATCGACGCCGGGTCCGACCCCGGGCCGCTGCTCGCCTACATCCACGAGAACGGGCTCAAGCCGACGCACGTGATCCTCACGCACGCGCACCTCGACCACATCGCTGGGCTCGACACGATCCGGGCGGCCTTCCCCGAGATCCCGATCCTGATCCACGCCAACGAGCGGGAATTCCTCACCGATCCGTCGCTGAACCTCTCGGTGGCGGTCGAGGAGCCGGTGATCGCGCCCGAGGCCACGGGCATGCTCGCCCACGGGCAGACGCTGGAGCTCGCGGGCCTGAAGTTCGAGGTCCGGCACACGCCCGGCCACAGCCCCGGCGGGATCAGCCTCTACCAGCCCGACAGCGGGGTGGTGATCGTCGGCGACGCCCTCTTCGCCGGCTCGGTGGGGCGGGCCGACTTCCCGACCTCGAACGGGCCTGCCCTGATCGACGGCATCCGCAAGCAACTGCTCACGCTGCCCGACGCGACGAAGGTCTACTCCGGCCACGGCCCGCCGACGACGATCGGCGCGGAACGGGCGCACAATCCCTTTCTACGCGCGTGAGGTTGTCCACGCGACGAAGCCCATTCATTTCCGCGCCGCCTCGCGCACGTCGAACGCCGCGATGACCGGGGCGTGGTCCGACCCACCCAGCGTCGAACGGTCCGACACCACCCGCGCCGAGTTGGGGATCAGCCGCCGACCCAGGGCCGGGCTGGTCAACACGTAGTCGATCGTGCTCCGGTAGGGGGCCTTGAGGTAGGTGATCCGCCCGTCGGCGGGCAGCGCGGCGTGCGCGTCGGTGAGCAAGGCCTCGGCCCCATCGACCGGGGCGAGAAACTGCGCGAGTGTGGGCGTCCCGGGCGTGTCGTTGAAGTCGCCGACGAGGGCGACCCACGGATCGCCCTCGGCCGCCATCGCGTTGCCCACGATCTGGCGGGCCGCCACCGCCTCCGCCAGCCGCCAGCGCTCGGCGTGGGTGTCCGCCCCCGAGTCGCGCCGGCTGTGAAAATGGACGATGAAAAGGTCGAGGGCGTGCGTCGGCGTCGCCCGCAGCCGGACGCGCAGGAGATCGCGGGTGAAACGCCACGACCGCGTCTCGCCCGGGAGATAGAGGTCGCGCCAGCGGTGGCTGGTCACGCTTATGACCGGCAGCCGGCTGATGATCCCCAGATTGGTGCCGTACTCGCTGTTGGTCGGGTTGACGATCACGTGGTGGTAGCCCATGTCGGGCAGGAACTCCTTCACCATCGCCCGCAGGACGCCCTCGTTCTCCACCTCCTCGATCGCCAGCGCGTCGGCGTTCGCGGCCCGGATCGCCGCGGCCAGCTTCTCGATCTCCGCCCGCGGCTTGACCTTGACGACCTCGTCCTTGGAGTACGGGTCGTCGTAGACGTCGACGAAGTTCTCGGCGTTGAACGCACCGATGACGACGCGGTCGGGCGAGGAGTCCGGCGCGGCGGGGCCGAGCGTGGGGCCGAGGAGAAGCCAGGCGAGGAGGGCGAAAGCGACGGGCACCGTGCGAAGAGCACGCTGGAAATCGCGGGAGCGGCTGTTCAAGTGATGCACGCGGGAACTCCCAGAGAATGCAAAAAGGCCCCATTCTGGTGCCACATGACCCCTCTGAACAACCCGGCCTCGCCGCCGCGCCGGGCGGCGAACGCTCTTGGGCGGGGTTTCCCGCGGCTCCAAAGCCCGGTCCGGTCCCGCGGGGCGTCGCTCCGGGCCCCGCTGCGGCCCTCTC
>JAPLMQ010000242.1 GCA_026386955.1 Planctomycetota bacterium | reverse complement strand
ATCGCCAAGCCTGAACGCCATCTGAGGGCGAATGACTCACTGAAGCGAGAGATTCCTGTTCGGCGAGCGGGGTTCATGCGGTATCATCGTCCGCGTTGGCCCTCGACGTTCGTGGGCCGGAGTCCAACTGGGAAATCCCAGGGAAGAGGGCCGTGGTACGCTGTTGGCCCCATTGCATGCCGGGAGATTTCGATGGACCTTGACTCTGCATCGGCCTCATTCGGACACGCGATTCGCGCTCTTCACGCCGGCGTCAGCGTCGAGGGCGCCTCGCCGGCGATCGCGGCCCTGTTCGCCGAAGGTCTGCCCGTCCCCACTCCGGGCGACGCGTACGCCACCGTGCGGTTTCACGATCGCTTGCCGTCGGTCTCGGGCGCGACCCTCAACGCGAGCACTGATGAGGACTTCGTCATCGAGGCCGGCGAGCGCATCGACGTCTACGCCGCAACCGAGCGGGCGGCGGCATTCGCAGCGCATGCGCTCGTGCGCCGGGCGCGGGGCGGGCTCCTCCCCACGATGCGTCTGGCCGCTCACCCGATCTGTCCCGTCCGCGGGGTCAAGCTCCTCCTGCCGCCCGCCGACGGGATGGGCGATTTCAAGCGGTTCATCGATTTCCTGGCCGCCCGGCGCCACAACACGATCATGCTCGAGATCGGCGGGGCCATGGAGTATCTCCAGCACCCAGAGATCAACCAGGGCTGGATCGAATACTGCCGGGAGATGCGCGAGTACCCGGGCAAGACACACAAGATCCAGGGCGCTTACGGGTGGATGAAGAACTCGATCCACGCCGACAACGCCGGCGGCGGCGTGCTGACTCAGGCGATGGTCCGCCAGTTGATCGACCACTGCCGCCTCCGCCACATGGAGGTCATCCCCGAGGTGCCGCTGCTGAGTCACTGCGACTACCTGCTCACCCGCCATCCTGAGCTGGCCGAGCGGCGTGAGGATCCCTACCCGGACACCTACTGCCCGTCGAACCCGGCGACGTACGACCTGGTCTTCGACGTGCTCGAAGAGGTGATCGAGGTGTTCCGCCCGCGCATGCTCAACATCGGCCACGACGAGTATTACTCGATCGCCCTGTGCGAGCGTTGCAAGGGCAAGCCCGCACCGGAGATCTTTGCCGGCGACATCCGCAAGCTCCACGCGTTTCTCGCCGAGCGCGGCGTCAAGACCCAGATGTGGGGCGAGAAGCTCATCGCCGCCAAGTTCAAGGACGGCACGCCGCTGGGCGGGGCCGAGCGCTGGGGCACACCGGCGACGCACCCGGCGGTCGACCTGATCCCGCGCGATGTCGAGATCCTGCACTGGTACTGGGGCATCGACCGGGCGTATGAATCGAGCTACCTGAGCCGGGGCATGGCGATGACGTACGGGAACTTCGAGGCGTCGTCGTTCCCGGAGTGGCCGCGGCGGATCGCCCAAGCGGGGGTGCGTGGCATCGTCATCTCCAACTGGGGCGCGACCGACGCGATCACGCTCCAGCGCAACTGCATCCTCTTCGAGACCGCCTTGGCCGCCCGGCTCTGCTGGGACCCGCGTCTGGGCGATGGAGATTTCGATCGCCTGCGGGTCGACGTGTTCGAGGAGTTGTACCGCGGCGGGTATGACGAAGTCGCGGGCGTGCCCTCCGCCACGCCTGAGACGGCCGCACGCACGCTCGAGATCGTCCACACGACCGACCACCACCGGGAGTTCACAGGGTTCGTCGACGGCAACTACTACCGCCCGGACGACTTCCTGCTGGGCGAGCACCGCATCGTCTTCGCCGACGGGCGCGAACACCGCGAGCCCGTCATCTACGGCTCGAACATCGGCTACGAAGGTGTCTCGTGGGACCGCCCGATCGACAAGTTGCACGACGTTGTCGCGCCTGACCGGCGGCTGCACGAGCCCGCGGGGATCGCTCTGCCATGGCGCGACGGGGCGACGACGTGGTACACGACGCGCCTCACGCTTCCGGCGCCGGCGCCCCCGCCCCCGGAAGGTGTCCGGCGCATCGAGTTCGTGCCGAGAGCGGGGTTCAAAGGTGCGGTGCGCGTTCGCTCCGCCTGTCCGATCGACACGAAGGTTCACGCGCGATGACTCGCGCTCCCCTCCACCGTTATCCCGACTACGGCTGGCTGCGCGGGTTCAACATCGTCCCCCCTTTTCTTCCTCTGCAAAATGGTCGGCGACGTTCGCTGGCCAAGAGCCAACTGGGAAATCCCAGCTGAACGTGATAAGGGGAGCGGCACATGATTGCCGAAGTCGGCATTTTGACTTCGATGGACAGCAGAACCACAATGTCTTGTCAAACAATTGCCTTCTTCGACGACCTGCGTTGGGTCATCGGAACATGGGCCATTTTGGAGGGCTTCTGGTGGTCGGCTGATGCCGTGCCACCTCACGCCAAGAAAACCAGACACCACAACTCGATCAGCCACCACCCATTGCCGCCTCTGGAAACCTGCGACCTTCTTCGAGTGCGAACGGCGATTGGGCGGCTCCCAAACGGGAGCCGTCCGTCGTTGTCTTCGCACGGCCTGTCGCAGGGCCTCCAGAGGAGCAGCGGCTCGACGGCTCCTCTTTTTTGATAGGGGCTACGCCGCGGCTCCGAGCGGCCACATCTGACGGGCTTGACCGCTGACCTTCGGGGAGGTGCTGGATTTGGTCGGGCATCTAATCACGAGCATCAACCATCTCACTTCTTGGAGGTCTACATGGCCAGCGAATGGTTTTACGCGAAGGGCGATCAGAAGTCGGGGCCAGTCACTTTGGAACAGCTACAGAGCCTTGCGTCATCTGGGCAACTCCAGCCCTCGGATTTGGTGTGGAAGGACGGCATGAACGAGTGGACGCCAGCCAGCGGCGTCAGTGAGTTATCCTCGTCAAAGGTGGCGACTGCATCGCCACCACAACTTCCCACAACGCCACCGCAGACTACAGCTTCGCAGTTGAAACCGAAGGTGGAACAACTCCGCAAAGCTGTCTCTGAAGCGGTCCTGCGAGGGGACGGTGCGGACTCCGCCGCAGCATTGGAACTTCAAGCCCAACACGCCGGTATCGAAGCAGAGGTCGCCCAGGTTCAGCAGCGAATTCTGGACGTTAACAGGGCCAAAGGTGAGTACGACCCATTGGAGGCCGAGCTAATCCGCAGCCAGACCGACCTCGCAAAGTCAAAGTCGGAACTGGAGGGGCGTGCTGCTGCCCTGGGAAGGGCTGCGTTTGAGGCAGTGGC
>JAPLMQ010000014.1 GCA_026386955.1 Planctomycetota bacterium | reverse complement strand
TTCCCGCGACCTCATCGCCGCCTCCATCTTATTCCGCCGGCCTCCGTTCACACACTTTCCTCCGTGTCCATCTCACCCCCCATGCACGTCGCCCATCCGGTCCGGCTTCTCATCCTCCTGCCCCCACGGCATCGGCATCGTCGGCTTCTGGGCGTGATGGTCGCCGCGCGGCGGCTTGGGGCGGTTGCGGAATTCCACGATCAGCCGGGCCAACTGCCTCGCCGCCTCCTTGGCCGCCCGCTCGCCCTTCGACTTCGTCGCGAGGTCAGCCGCGCCGAGCACACCCGTGTCGGTGTAGCTCGCGGTGTAGCTCGTCGAGACGCCCGGGCCCGCGCCGAAGAGGTCGACCCACTGGAAGTCGGACTTCTCCTTGTGGAACGCGATGCGCCCGTCGGCGACCTTGTCCTTGCGGACGTTCTCCTCGTCGAAGTAGAGGTAGACCGACGTCTCGAGCTCGCAGGCGTGGGCGCAGCCGCCGGGGAAGTAGCTCTCGCGCCACTTGGGCATGAAATCCTTGTCGATGTTGAGCATGCTCCACCAAGCGCAGTAGGACGAGACGGCGTCGGTCTCGATGTTCACCCGCCGCGAGACCAGGTCGAGGTTGGGCATGTTCGAGCCGTGGCCGTTGAGGTAGATGATCCGCTTGAAGCCGTGGTAGGCGAGGCTCTTGCCGATGTCGATCATCAGGTCGATGAAGTGCGTGTAGTGGACGTTGATCGTGCCGGGGAAATCCATCACATGCCCGGTGTAGCCGTGGATCTGCGTGGGCATGATGAGGCACTGGTCGGGCACGAGCTCCGCGGCCATGCGGGCGATGCCCGTGGGGCAGACCACGTCGACGTCGAGCGGGAGATGCGGCCCGTGCTGCTCGATCGAGCCCACGGGGACGACGACGACCTTCTTGGCCGCGACGGCAGTGTTGATCTCGGGCCAGGTCAGCTTCTCGTACTGCCAGAGGGGAGCCTTCATGAATGTGTTCCAAGGGGTTCGAACCAATTCTGTCGCGTCACAATGCAGGGTTATGCGGTCGCTCCGCGTTGCATCAGCAGGGACTCGGCTTGTCGATGCCCCACTTCGCGCGCGTAGACCAAGGGAGTCTCTCCACGAAGCCCCTTCTGATCCATCGGTGCGCCCCGCTCCAACAAAACCCCGACCAAGCTTGCGGTGGCCAGTTCACCTGTCTTCATCATTTTTGCCTCCGCGGCGATTGCCAGGATCAAGGGCCTGTTTCCCCACGGCAATGCCGCATCGACAACCGCGCCGGCCTCAATCAACAGGTGAGCCATTCCCACTTGGTGATTGTTCAAGGCCTCACACAACGCAAAATCGACATCGGGTTCCTTCTCGCACAGGAGCAACGTCCTCACCCTCTCAATATCTCCGTGATATGCGGCTGTGCAGAACGCGAGGTTGTTTTGAGTGAACTCGCCGTAAAACCGGAAGAACGATTCAAACCTCTCCTGCGGGTCGGCATAGGCCATCGCAATGAGTCCGACCCAGCCGATGTTCTTGGCGATTCCAATCCTCTTGACGTCCACCAACCAATCGGTGAAAGGTCCGACGCCGTGCAACGCTCCGTCATAGGGAACCCGATGGTGCCGACATGCCAGCAAATAACTCCAGACAAAAGCGTTCAAACCGCCGAGCAGATCCGCCCCCAGCAAGTACATCCCAAGGCGCAGATGAATCCGTCGAAGTTCCGCCTCAAGCGTGTCGCGGGCATTCCGCACGTTGCCCCCTCATGTAAACGAATTCCCAAGGAGGAGGTCGGCGTGAAGTGACGCCACTCTCCCCTCACTTCCCCACCAGCTTCATCCCCCCGCTGTGCTTCGCGATGCCGTCGTGGTTCCACTTGAAGCCCAAGCCCGGGCCGTCGGGGATCGCGATCATGCCGTCCTTGTCGAGCGTGATCGGCTCCGCGAAGAGGTCCTCGACATACGGCGCGGGCGTGATGTACTCCACCCACCGCGCGTTGTTCGCCGCCGCGACGAGCTGCAGGTCGGCCGCGAGCCCCACCGCCGTGTTCCACCCGTGCGGGACCATCAGGATCGAATGGTCGTCGGCGTACTGCCCGATGCGGTGCTCCTCGGTGAGCCCGCCGACCTTGGTGACGTCGGGCTGGATGTAGTCGACCGCCCGGCGCTCGATCCACTCGATGAACGACTGCCTGCGGGTGAAGACCTCGCACGAGGCGATCGGCAGCGGAGCGTGCTCGGTGAGCTTGATGTAGCCCTCGAGATCGTCGGGGCGGAGCGCCTCCTCGAACCAGGCGACGTCGTAGTTGGCGAGCATGCGGGCTGCGGTGATCGCCCACTTGTAGCCGTGGGGCCAGTAGCCGTCGGAGCCGCCGGCGTCGACCATCAGCTCGCAGTCGGGCCCGAGGGCGTCGCGGGCGGCGGCGACGATCGCCTCGTCGGTCTTCGCATCGACGCGCCCGAAGGGGCCCCACCCGATCTTGAAGGCGCGGAAGCCTTTCGCGCGGGCGGCCTGCAGCCGGTCTCGCATCCGCCGCGGCTCGGTCATCAGCATCGAGCCGTAGGGCTTGATCCGCTCGCGGTGCCGCCCGCCCAGCAGCCGGCTGATCGGCTGGTTGGTCACCTTGCCCAGGATGTCCCAGAGCGCGATGTCGATGCCCGAGACGGCGTGGGTGATCGCGCCGCCGCGCCCCTGCCAGAAGGATTGCTGGTGCAGCGTCTCGCTCGTCGCCGCGGGGTCGATCGCCGAGGCGCCGATGAGGAACGGCTTGACGATGTTGATCGCCCCCTGCGTGAGCGGGAGCGAGGTGTAGACGCTTCCGACGCCCGTGACGTCTTGGTCGGTGACGACCTCGACTAGCGTGTGCAGGTTGCGGTCGGGGTCGTTGAACTTCTCGTCCCACCCGCCGTCGGGCGTGTGGCCGATGAGCGGGATCAGCCTGACGTCGGTGATCTTGAGGCTTTTCACGAATGATCCTCGGGTGGGCGTGGGGCGCGAGGCGGAACGCGTTCAACGCAGATTACAGAGGGGCATGACGTCGAGCAAAAAGCGATTTGTGCGTGTATTGACTCGAAGGATGGACGACTTGAGTCGTCCATCCCCAAGGTTTCAATGGATCTTCATCAACCCTTCTTCGGGTCCCAATGCGACCCCCCCTTCCCCTCGATCGCGACCGCCGCGCGGGCCCGCGTCTCCGCGAGTTCCGCGGGCGTGCGGGGCCGGAACGACTTCGCGGCGGCGAACGCCGCGTCCTGCTCGTTGGGGAAGCTCATGCCCAGCAGCGCCACGTCGGGGTCGTGCGTCAGCGTGTAGTGCACGCACTCCTCGATGCCCAGCCGCGGCAGCACGGCCTCGTTCCCGTCGCTCCCGCCCGAGCTGATCTTCCTGCGCGGGCGCTCCTTCAGCGGGGCGTTGTAGCCCAGCGTGTCGCCCACCAGCCGGCCCGCGCCAAAGGTCTTGAAGCAGATCGTGCCGACGCCCTTGGCCTTCGCCAGCGGGAGGACGCGCTCGACATACCGCGCGTCGACGAAGGGCCCGACGGGGAAGAGCACCACGTCGCATAGCCCCGACTCGATCGCCTCGACCAGCACGTCGGGATGATGGCTTGAGATCCCGCGGAACTTCGCCAGCCCGCGCTTCACGCAGGCGGCGAGCTGCTCCATCCCCCCGCCCGGGCCGGCGGTTTTCCGCCAAACCGCGGCGTCGGAGAGGGCGTGAAAGACGAAGAGGTCGACCGCGTCGAGCCCCATGCGCTTGAGGCTCGACTCGACCTGCGGGGCGACCGGCTGGTCGAGGAAGTCGATCTTGTCGACGACGAAGAGCCGCTGGCCTGGGGCGGCCACCCGCTGCTCGCGCACGGCGCGGCCGACGATCTCCTCGCTGTAGCCGGCCTCGTAGCCCGGGGCGGTGTCGACCACGTTGAGCCCCGCGTCCATCGCCCGGCGGACGGTCGCGACGCACTGATCGAGCGGCACGGCCCGGTCGGCGACGTCGCCGATGCCCAGTTGCGTCGCGATGTGGCCCGTGCGACCGAGTTCGCGCCGGGGTTCGAAAATCCGATTCATTCAGAGAATCCTTCTGGTTCTGGTGCGACTGAAAGCCCAGGCACGCAGTGCCTGGGCTTTGGGACGCGAGAACGTCATGTGCCGATGATGGCCCGCACGTTCACCGTCGTCACGGGTTCGATCACCCCGCGGTCCGTGATCAGCGCCGTGATGAGCGCCGCGGGCGTGACGTCGAAGGCCGGCGAGTAGGTCTTCACGCCGACGGGGGCGGTGCGTTGTCCGAACCCCTCGGTGATCTCCGCCGCGGCCCGCTCCTCGATGGGGATGCCCGAGCCGTCGGGCAGCGTCAGGTCGAACGTCGAGTGCGGCGCGGCGACGTAGAACGGCACGCCGTGGTGCTTCGCGGCGATCGCCAGCGAGTAGGTGCCGATCTTGTTCGCCGCGTCGCCATTCGCGGCGATCCGGTCGGCGCCGACGATGATCATCGCGACCTTCCCCTCGCGCATCACCTGGGCCGCCATCGAGTCGCAGATGAGCGTGACGTCGATCCCTGCGGCCTGCAGTTCGTAGGCGGTCAGCCGGGCCCCCTGCAGGAGCGGGCGCGTCTCGTCGGCGAAGACCTTGAAGGAGAGGCCTCGCTGGTGGGCGAGGTACATCGGGGCCGTGGCGGTGCCGATGCCGCCGGTCGCGAGGGCCCCGGCGTTGCAGTGGGTGAGCACTGCGCCCTGTCCGGAGCCGTGTCCGGAGCCGCGCCCACCCGTGCGCTCGATCGCGAGCTTGAGCAGCGGCAGCCCGTGCTCGCCGATCGCGAGGCACATGGCCGCGTCCTCCGCGTGGATCGCCCGGGCCTCGGCCAGCAACGCCTCGGGCGTCGCCGGACGCACCCGCTTCATCCGTTCGATCGCCCAAAAGAGGTTGACCGCGGTCGGGCGGCTGGTGGCGAGATGGTCGCCGCCGCGGGCGAGACGGTCCCTCGCGTCGCCCGCGCCCTGGGCCGCGATGACGCAGCCATAGGCCGCGGCAACGCCGATCGCCGGCGCGCCGCGCACGGCCAGCACCTTGATCGCGTCCCAAACGGCCTGCACGCTCCGGCAATCGAGATGAACCGTCTCGCGCGGGAGGCGCGTCTGGTCGAGGAGACGGAGATGGCCCGTCGCGGCGTCGCCGACCCATTCGATGTGCGGCACGAGGTTGAGGCTCATGGCCGGCATTGTAGTCCACGCCGGGCGTCGCCTTGACTCACCCGCGCCGCCGACTATCCTGCCCCGCGCACCGCCCTCGCCCCCAGCCACGCCTTCCCCCGCCCGCCCCCGTTTTTCCCGGACTCGCACGCCATGAAAGTCCTGATGATCGGCTCCGCCGGTTACGTTGGCTCCATCATCCGCCCCGCCATCGAGGCCGAGCACGACGTCTGGCATTACGACCGCCGCCCCGTCCCCCGCGCCGGGCGCCGCGGCAAGGTCGCCGACGTTCTCGACGAGCGCTCCCTCCGCCTCGCCTGCCGCAACAAGGACGCGATCGTCTACCTCGCCCTGGGCGTCCGCCCCGGCGGGGGCAAGATCGTCTCCGACCCTCAATCCGCCTTCGACGTCAACGTCCTGGGCGTCCATCAAACCCTGTACCTGGGCCTGCGCGCCGGCGTGCGCCGCTTCGTCATCACCAGCTCCCTGAGCGTCTACAACCGCGTGGGCACCCGCCACCCTCTTTTCAGCGAGCGCACCCCCGCCGACTCCTTCCACACCTACGGCTTCACCAAGCGCGTCGGCGAGTTCATCGCCGACGCCGCCGCGCAAAGCCGCAAATCCGCCACCGTCGTCTCGCTGCGGCTCATGTGGCCCCGCACGGAGGAGGATTGGCCGCAAGGCCAGAGCGAGACTCGCCGCTACTGGTACCCCACCGGGCCGCAGGACACGCGCGACCTCTTCCTGGCCGCGCTTCGATGCAAGATCCCCGGCTCTCACATCATCCAGGCCACGGGCGACGTCAAGCAGCGCGACTACAGCCACCGCAAGGCCAAGCGGCTGCTGGGGTGGAAGGCGCAGGGCCGATGACCTTGCGGTGAACCCCGCTGGCCCGGAACATCCACGTCCTCCACCACCCGACGGACCCTCCCCATGATCACCCCTCCGCTCCCCGGCGCCAGCCTCACCCAAGGCCCCTCCGACTGGCAGATCATCCAGCAGTCGCCCGACGGCCATGCCTCGCTCGCGCTGGCCGGCGTCCACCGCACGCAGGCCACCGAGTTCCGCGTCGAGGCCCGAATCGTGCGAGAGAACGACGGCGCGCCGGTCACCGCCTCCCTCGATTGGCGCCCGGCCACGCTCCTCCCCGACCAGCGCTGGGAGCTCACCCTCGACCGCATCCCCGCGGGCGGGCTCTACCGCCTTGAGACGCGCGTCTGGCGAGCCAACTGCCCCGACATCCGCCCCATGCGCGGCGACTACGTCCACCACATCGGCGTCGGCGACATCTGGCTCGTCACCGGCCAATCCAACGCCTCCGGCACCGGCATCGGATTCGCCGAGGACCCGCCCACGCTTGGCGTCCACCAGCTCGGCAACGACGAGCAGTGGAAGCTCGCCTCCCACCCGCTCGAGGACGCCACCCGCTCGCGCCACACCGCCACTGTCCACGGCGTCTTCCAGGCGACCTCGCCTTGGCTCGCCTTCGCCCGCCGCCTCCAGCGCGAGCTCGGCCACCCCATCGCGCTGGTCCCCACCGCGCTGGGCGGCTCGGGCGTCTCCTCCTGGCAGCCCGGCACGGGCAACCTCTTCGCCAACATGGCCGACATGCTCAAGCTCGCGGGCGGAAAGGTCCGCGGCGTGGTCTGGTACCAAGGCGAGAGCGACTGCTCCGCTGCGAACATCGCCGCGTATCCCGAGCGCTTCCGCCGCTTCGTCGAGGGCGTGCGCGAGCAGGCGGGCAACCCCAAGCTCCCGATCGTCACCGCCCAACTCGGGCGATTCACATGGGGCGCGGACGACGCCCAGGGCAACCGCGACTGGACCGCGATGCGCGACACGCAGCGCCGCCTCGCCCTGGAGATCCCGCACGCGGCGCTGGTGCCCGCGATCGACCTCCCGCTCAGCGACGAGATCCACGTCTCCGCCGCGGCCAACCTCGCGTTGGGCGAGCGCTTCGCCGACGCGGCCTTGGCGCTCGCCTACGGGCGCGACGTCGCCCCGCCCGGCATCGCGCTCAAGCAGGCGGCATGGCTCACCCCCGCGCGCGACGCCATCCGCCTCACCTTCAACCTCGGCCCCGCGGGCTGGTGCTCGCTCGGCCCGGTGAATGATTTCACGGTGGTCGACGCGGCCGGCGCGACGCTGGCGATCAAGCAGGTGACGCCCAACGATGTGGGGACAGTCGACCTGCATCTGGCCCAGCCGGCGGCTCCGGGAAATGTGACCATCCACGCCCATGCGGGGAAGTATCCGCATCCAAGCCTGCGCGACCGCGACCAGAGGCCGGTGATCGGGTTCAGTGTGGAGTTGAAGGCCTGAGGCAGACCGGTGGCGAATGCGAACGCCGTTTCACCCCATCGCCCCGCGGGCCGAGCGTTGCAGCGCCTTCGCCATCAACAGCAGCCAAACGATCTCCGCCGCCGTCGCCGCCATGCTGACGCCGAAGTTGGCGTTCCGCACGAAGTCGAACATCGGCGAAAAGGTCAGCCCATTCGGGCCCACTTGATACTTGACCCAATTCAGGCTGATGGCCGTCGACAAGGCGGCGCTCAAGAGGCTGCTGGCGGCCCTGATCGCGAGGAGCCCCCAAGCCCAGCGGACCATCCGATCGGCTCCCAATTGACCGGCGAGCCACGCCCCGCCGACGAAGAAACCCGCGAGCCCGAACAACCGAAAAAGATCGCCCGACCAAGAGATCGATAGCGGCATGAAAAAGACGTAGAGCACCGGTGCGACCACCTTGAACACGGGCTGCGGCAAGCCGTGCATGGCGACCACCGCGACCATGTCGAACGCCCACCGATTTCCGTAGACGGCCGCCAAGACCATCGCCACGCGTCCAACCCAGGCCCACTTGCGGGGGGTACCCACGCGAGGGGACGCGATGGCCGGCGTGAGAAACAACCACGCCGCGACCGCGGCCCAAACCGACAGGGCCGAATAAAAGTAGATCGCGAAGTTGCCCAACTGCCGGTAAAGGTTCCCGCCGAGGAACATGAACGCCAGCGGCAGTCCCGCCGAGACCGCGAGGAATCCGACGTAGAGCAGCGCCCCGACCCGCGCCTGCCCCAGCCCCACGAGCGGATGGAGCCACGCCTTCACGCTTGGGTCCACGGCGTGGCCGCATTCCGGGCAACTGCCTTCGGGCGGCTGCAGGCGCAGGTTGTAGCCGCACGCCGCGCAGGGAATCTCGGCCGCGAGCAGGCCCTGGGCATCGAGGGGCGCGCCGGGCGCTTGGTTCGGGGGCGTCGAGGTCAACGGATCTCTTTCAATGAACCTGGTCCGCGGGCGGAATCCAGCAACGGTTCGCGTGACGAGGGCCGTCGATTTCCCCTGCACCAACGTGCCGATATGAAACGCGGACAAGCGCACGCACAATCCCCGCCGCGCATCGGAGGCCGCCATCGTATCGGCACGACAATATCCTTCAATGATTTGCTGTCCTTCGCGCATCCGCGCGCTATAGTGATTTTCCGCACGGAGCGGGGAGGGGTTTTGAACGGGCTCCGTGCCGGATGACTTCACGAAAGGCAACCCGGCCAGACCGGGCCGCATCACGCAGGATGCCGTCTTGACGGAGCGCCCCTGAGGGCGCGGAACCAAGTCGGCCCGCATTTCCCCCCGCACCTTCACTCCACGATGGATTTCGGCGCCCAGGCGAGGGCTTGTCCCATGGCCTGGAGGCGCCGCGACGCGATCGCCGCGCGGGGCCGATGCCCATGTCGCTTCATGGGCAACGCACGTGAGACCAGCCCAAGGCAACCGCCGCACTTTCGATCGGACAAACGCTGGCTTTGACCATCAGGGAAACACTGAGCCGCGGAACGGGCGCGCCCGCAGACGCCACGGCGGCGCAGGCTCGGCCGATGGCCGCGGGCGGGCGCGTCGCGGCGCCTGGTGCGGCGCAAAGCGGCCAAATCACCCTTGTTTTTCAGTGTTTTCCGCAGCCGCCGGCCCAAGCCGATGCGACGCCAGCGACATCCCACGCGTCGTCTCCCGGTTCGTCGTCGATTCCATTTTGGCTTGCCTTTTGGGCTCCACGCGCGGCCTGCCGACCCGGAACAGATCACCCGCCCGCGCTTGACTCTCCCAATCAACCCGCAATCGTTATCGAAGACCAAGCAACGCAAGTTAAAACGCAAGGTCAAACGCAAAGTCGAAGTTCGTTGATCGAATCCACCCATCCACGCAACGGAAGAACTCCCATGAGCAGCATCGCGACACCCCAGGAAGCGAAACGCAACGTGTTCACCCACTCGACCACGGGCAGCCAGGCCGCGGCAGGACAAGAGACGCGGAACGCGCCCACGGCTTCGACCCCCTCGCCGACGCCGACGCATGACGACATCGCGCGGCGTGCATACGACATCTACATCAGGAGCGGGAAGAAGGAAGGCCGGTGCGCCCAGAACTGGAGCCAGGCCGAGCAGGAGCTGAAGCGGGCGATCGCGGCTTCCTACGCGACGCCGCAAACCGAGACCAAGTCGGCCGCCGCGACGTTCGCCGCGCCGACCGCGGGCGGAACGACGAAGCCCACAGCCAACGTCGGGTCCCAGCAACAGTCGGGGCGCAACCGCAAGTCCTGACCTTCGGCGAGGAGGCATCACTGGCCTTTCGCGACGGTCGGTGATGCCTGTCGGCGAAGTCTTTGGAAACCAGTTCGCGGGGCCAATGTGACCCCGTTCCGCCGGCCGCGCGGAGGGGCGCGGCTGGCGTCTTTCGCGGGATGCGTTGCCAGTCCAGACACACAAAGGAGTCCCCCATGAACACTCAACGACTCGCAGGCCTGATCCTCCTGGTCGGCGGCATTGTCCTCTTCGTCGTCGGCATGAACGCCTCCGACTCCATCGCCGACCGATGGACCAACTTCTTCACCGGCCACTTCACCAACGAGACGGTGCTCTACATGGTCGGCGGAGGCATCGCCGCGGCCGTGGGCCTCTCGATGATGGCGCTGGGCTTCAGGGCCCCCGCCGCCCGGTGATCCTTCGTCGAAGCCGGCGCGGAACTCCGCGCCACGGCGAATCCCGCCCTGTCGGAACGTTTCCCAAGTCACGTGTCGGAACGCTCGAAAGGAGCATGCAATGAAAATCCAAATCGGTTCGCTCTGTGTCGCCGCGTCGATCCTCGCCTTGCCCTTGGGCCTGGCGGGTTGCGGCGACCGCGAAGTCTCCCACACCACCACCAGCAAGGTCAGCAGCGACGGCAGCTCCAAGGTCAAGGAGGAGGTCGTCACGCAGAAGCGCGACGGCACGGTGACCAAGGAGGAGATCAACAAGAAGGTCGACAACAGCGGCGCGACGAAGACCGAGGAGACGGTCACCAGCAAGTCGCCCGACGGGACCGTGACCAAGGAAGAGACCCACACGACCACGCCGCCCGTCACGCCTTGAGTTCCATCGCCTTGCGGCCCCGCTCCGGACACGCCCGGAGCGGGGGCCACGTTTCGTCCGCAGCCGCCTTCGCCCGCGCCTCTCTCACGATGGGGGACCCCCAATGCCGCCTGAAATCTACGTCGCAGTCCTCGCGGCCTGCATCTCCATCGTGACGTTGACCGTCCTGCTGATCGTGGGGGCGGTCTACCTCAAGGGGCGCGTCGACTCGATCGAGAAGAGCGTGTCGGAGGTCAAGGGCGACATCTCGGCCCTCATCCAGGAGAGCCGCGGCGTCGTCAAGGAAGTGCAGCAGCTCGCCGCCCGCGTCGCCAAGCCAATGGACGACGTGGAGCGCATCACGCATCTGGCCCGGGAGTGGAGCGAGCGCGCCGACCGGATGGTCGACGCGGTCGGGACCGTGGCCGAGCCCCCGCTTTTCTTGATGTCCAAGAACATCAAGCTGGCGGGGCGCATCGGGCTGGCGGTGTTCAAGTCATTGATTGCGCCGAAACGGTGATCGCACCGAAACGCTGATTGCCCCAAAACGTCGATGGCCACCTTTAGGAGATCGCCCATGTCCGACAACAACAACAATGCTTCGATCGTGCCCGGGATCTGCGCCGCCTTCGCCGTCGGGGCCCTGGTGGGCGTGGGCCTGGCCCTGCTCTACGCCCCGCGCTCGGGGCGGGAGACGCGGGAGCTGCTCGCCAAGAAGGCCGACGACCTCAAGGGCCTGGCCGGCAACGCGCTCGAGCAGGGCAAGCACCTGGTCGGGGACGTCAAGACCCGCGCCCAGGGCGTCTTCGAGCGCGGCAGGGACGCGGCGAAGGACGCCGTCCACGACGCCGCGAAGAACGTCGAGGCCGCGACCTCGCGCTCGAACTGAGCCTCCCGCCTCATGCAAGGTCTTCACCGCGGTCGGAGGCTGAAAGGCCCCGGCCACGCTTGTGGTCCGCCGCACTCCAACTCGTCTCCACCGCGAATCGGCAGCGGCCGGCTCGGGTCCATGTGTCTCTCCCATCCCTGAAAGGTCCGCGCCATGTACACCGTGCTGCTCGTCCTGCTCATCCTGATGCTCATCGGCGCGCTGCCCGCCTGGCCTCACAGCAAGGGCTGGGGGCCGTACCCCAGCGGCGGCTTGGGCCTGTTGGTGATCATCCTGCTGATCCTCATCTTGTCGGGAAGGATCTAAACTTGGACCCGCGGAGGCGGCCCCGGGCGGACTTTCCGCCGGACCCTCTCCTTCGATCGATGGTCGTGCTCTCCCGTCACCCCACAACACAAAGGACCAACCCATGAAAGCACTTCACTCCACCATCCTGACGGCCGCCTTGGCGATGCTTTTCCTCTCCGGCTGCGCGACCGCCCCGGCGACCCAGGAAGACAAGCAGGAACTCCAGCGCCACGCCGCCACCGCGCTCGACAAGGCGAAGGTCTCCGACCCGACGCTCGTGAAGTTCCTCGGCTCGTCCGCCGGCTACGCGGTCTTCCCCAACATCGGCAAGGGCGCGGTCGGCGTCGGCGGCGCCTACGGCAAGGGCGTCCTCATGGAGAAGGGCGTCGTCGTGGGCTACTGCGACCTGAGCCAGGCGACCATCGGCCTGCAGCTCGGCGGGCAGGCCTACTCCGAGATCATCGCCTTCGAGACCCCCGACGCCGTGCAGATCTTCAAGCAGGGCAACTTCCGCTTCAGCGCCCAGGCGACGGCCGTCGCGCTCAAGTCGGGCGTGGGCACCAACGCCAAGTACGCCGAGGGCGTCGCCGTCTTCACCATGGACGAGGCGGGGCTGATGTACGAAGCCTCGATCGGCGGGCAGAAGTTCAGCTACATGCCCAAGTGAGCCGGCGCTGGACGCAGCCGCGGGATGCGGCGGTCCGGTCCGGCCAGTCAGACACGCACATTCCCCCAATCTCCGCCCGGGAAGAAATCACTCCCGGGCGGAGGTCTTTCTTGCCGCGCCTCCACGACGGCGCAGCCTCGCCCGACTCCAAATCCGGCTCACCCGCCCCTTGCCCGCCTCCACGAAAGCAACGCATGAAAACGCACCTGAGCGGCTCCCACCAACGCACCTATGACGCGATCTTCGCCCATCCCCTTGCCCACAACCTCCACTGGCGCGAGGTGCGGGCCCTGCTCGCCCATCTCGGCCAAGTCGACGACGAACCCAACGGAAGCGTCAAGATCACCCTGGGCGGAGAGATCCTGGTGCTTCATCACGGACACGGGCGCACCGTCACCACCGTCGACGTCGATGAGTTGATGGGCATCCGCCACTTCCTCGCCAAGGGCAACGACATGAAGGCGAACGACATGAAGGCTGACGACCAGAACAAGCCCGCCGCGGCCGTGGCGGGCGCGATGGACCTGCTGGTCGTGATCGACCACCGCGAGGCGCGGGTGTACAAGACCGAGCTGCGCGGCGCCGTGCCTGAGCGCATCACGCCCTACGATCCGCACGGGTTCGGCCGGCACCTCCACTTCGTCCAGGACGACGCGAACGGCCAGCGCAAGCCGGAGCGCCGCGGCTTCTACGACGCGGTCGCCAAGACGCTCGCGGGGGCGTCCCAGATCCTCCTCTTCGGCAGCGGCACCGGCGCGAGCAGCGCCATGGAGCAGTTGCTCGCCGAGCTGGGCAAGCATCACAAGGCGCTCGCGGCGAAGGTCGTCGGCTCGATCATGGTCGACGCGGGCCACGCCACGGAGGACCAATTGCTCGCGCGGGCCCGGGAGTTCCACGCCTCGGCGGCGACGGGCAAGGAACACCTCCTCGCCGAGGCCGAGCGGGGCGGGTCGATCGCCCCTTGAGGTTCCGGCGTCGTGGTCCTGCCGCACGGCCCTACCGCACGGGCCTGCGATCCTTAGCGCAGGCAATAAATCCTCTCCGCCGGCGTTCCAATCTCTAGTGGCGGACATGGTGCACCCCGGCAGGAGCCATCCCATGCGGCGGATTCATGCGGGCAAGCGTCTCATCGCAATCCTCGGCCTCTCGTTGCTGGCGTGGCAAGGCCTCACCGGGCCTGTCCACGCGCAAAGCGAAAGTTCGCCTCCCCCGCCGCCCGCGGAGGAGCAGCCCGAGGTGCAGACCAAGGGCGCGGTGCACGAGGGCTTCGCCGAGCCGGTGGTGATGCAGGTCCAGGCGGGCCTGGTCGCGCCCAAGCCGCCGCCGCCGAACATCCAGGAAGTCCCTCCCGTCGATCGGCCTCAGGGCGACCAGTTCGTCTGGATCCCCGGCTATTGGAGTTGGGACGCCGACCGCAACGACTATGTTTGGGTCAGCGCCTGCTGGCGGGCCGCCCCCCCGAACATGAGCTGGGTGCCGGGCTACTGGACGCAGGTCGCCGACGGCTATGAGTGGGTCGCCGGCTTCTGGAGCCCGAGCGGCACGAAGGAGATCGAGTACCTCCCCGCCCCGCCCGAAAACGCCGACCTACAGCCGCCCGCCTCGACCGTCGTCTCCAGCCAGCTCTGGGTCCCGCCCTGCTGGTACTGGGTCCGCGGCAGCTACGTCCGCCGCCCGGGCTACTGGCTCGTCCCGCAGGAGCATTGGGTCTGGGTCCCCTCGCACTACATCTGGACGCCGCGCGGCTACGTCTTCGCCGCGGGGCATTGGGACTACACGCTCTCCCGCCGCGGCGTGCTCTTCGCGCCGGTCTACATCCCGCGCACCGTCTACCTCCGCGCTGGCTACCGCTGGACGCCCACCGTCGTGGTCTCCACCGACATCCTCACCGCCAGCCTCTTCACGTATCCGCGCTACAACCACTACTGCTTCGGCGACTACTACGGCGACGTCTCGCTCAACGTGCGCATCTTCCCGTGGTTCGACAGCGTCCGCGTGAACCTCTGGTACGACCCGATCTTCGAGCACGACCGCCTCGTGCGCGGACATTCCAACCCGCACTGGGAGGAGCAGGTCCGCCACGACTTCGACCAGCGCCGCGAACACGTCGAGCTGCGCCCGGCCCGCACCTTCCGCGAGCAGGAGATCCGCGTCGCGAGGCTGCCCGAGCCGCAGCGCCGCTCGGCCGAGGTCGCCCGCCCGCTCAACGTCGTGGTCGAGCGGAAGTCGACCGTCGTGAAGTTCGAGCGGATCGACACCAACACGCGGCAGAACATCGCCAAGCGCGCCGAGGAGGTCCACACCTACGAGTCGGCCCGCAAGACCTGGGAGACGCCGCGCGTTGACGCGAGGCGCGCCGCACCGGAGGCGCAGCGCCCGACTGGTCCGGCGACGACTCCGCCGATGGCGAACCCGCCCGCGCAGAACCCACCGGCGGTGGACCACCGCCCCTCGGCCCCGATCCGCCAGCCCGAGGCCGCGACACCGGCCACGCCTGCCGTCCGAGGCCCGGGCCCCTTTGCGCCGCCCCACCCCGTTCCCGTCGTGACTCAATCGGACCGCGTGAAGGTCCCCGACTCGCCGGTCGTCGGCCGCCCGCGCGAGCAAGGCACCAACCTCAGGCCCCCGCCGGGCCGACCCAGCGAGGAGGCCCGCCGCCAGCCCAGCGGCGACGACAACCGGCCCGACAGCCGCGGCGACAACCGCGCCGGCGACAAGGGCGGGGGAGACAACCGGGGTGGCGACGGACGCGGCAGCGACGGCGGCGGCGACCGCGGCGGCCGCAGGGGCAATTGAGGCGGCCTATGATTGAGGCGCGGCCGCATCGCCCCTCTCACCCGCGCCGAGATTCCCCATGAGCCCTCCCTTGGTCCTGCCACCCCCCGCCGCCGCGGTTCCGGCGGGGAAAGCGCCACCAACGGAGCAGCCGATCCCCAGCGAATCGTGGCTCTCCCCCGCCGGCCTTTGGCGACGCAAGAGCACCGTCATCGCTGCGGTCTCCATCGCCGCGATCGTCGCGCACCTGCTGCTCCGCTTCGCCTTTCATCAGCCGTCGAACATCGCCCACATCCCCCTCTTCGCTACGCTCGCCCTGGGCGGCCTGCCCCTTCTTTATGACCTGCTGCAGAAGGTCCTCCATCGCCAGTTCGGCTCCGACCTGCTCGGCGGCATCTCGATCCTCACCTCCGTCGCCCTGGGCGAATACCTCGCGGGGTCGATCATCGTGCTGATGCTCGCGGGAGGCGACGCCCTCGAGAGCTACGCCCTGCGCAGCGCCTCCTCCGTCCTCGCCGCCCTCGCCAAGCGGGTGCCCTCCATCGCCCACCGCAGGCGCGGCAGCGAGGTCGCCGACGTCGCCCTGAGCGACATCGCCGTCGGCGACACCCTTGAGATCCACCCCCACGACATCTGCCCCGTCGACGGCGTGGTCATCGAGGGGCACGGCGTGATGGACGAGTCCTACCTCACCGGCGAGCCCTTCCAGATCACCAAGACCACCGGCTCGACGGTGATCTCCGGCGCGATCAACGGCGACGCCTCACTGACCATCCGCACCACGCGCCTCGCCGCCGACTCCCGCTACGCCAAGATCATGCAGGTCATGCGCGAGTCCGAATCCACCCGCCCCAACCTTCGCCGCCTGGGCGACCGCCTGGGCGCCTTCTACACGCCCCTCGCCGTCGTCGTCGCCCTCCTGGCTTGGATCGTCTCCGGGGAATCCGTCCGCTTCCTCGCGGTGCTGGTCATCGCCACGCCCTGCCCGCTCCTGCTGGCGATCCCCATCGCGATCATCGGGTCGATCTCCCTCTGCGCCCGCCGCGCGATCATCGTCAAGAGCCCCATCGTCCTCGAGCGCATCGCCGACTGCCGCACCGCGATCTTCGACAAGACCGGCACCCTGACCTACGGCGAGCCCACGCTCACCGAACTGCTCCTCGCCCCGGGCTTCGAGCGCAGGGACGTGCTGACCCTCGCCGCCAGCCTCGAGCGGTACTCCAAG
>JAPLMQ010000284.1 GCA_026386955.1 Planctomycetota bacterium | reverse complement strand
GTCGTGATCGACAGCAGCGGGGGGCACCGCGGCGAGGACGCCGTGACGGCGCGCCGCCTCGCGGCCACTAAGGCGGCGCTGGAGCGCTTCAGCACCGGCCCGATCGTGGTGGTGACGCACATCCCCCTGGTGCCGATGCGCGACCCCGCGGTGCTCGCCAAGAGCTTCGGCTTCTCGAGCTGGCTGAACCTCGACCCGCGGCTGCTCCCGGCGATCGAGGCCCACGCCGACCGCGTGGTCGCCGTGCTCAGCGGCCACCTGCACATCACCGCCGCGCGCGAGCAGCGCGGGATCTGGCACATCGTCCCCAGCGGGACGGCCGGCTTCCCCAGCGATTTCGCCTCGTTCGACTTCTTCGCCGACCACGTCGACGTTGCGATGCACGCCTCGCCCGCCGAGCTCGCGGGAAAGGACGGCCGGCTGGGCAACATCCACGGCGCCGAGCGCCACGGCGTGGAGTTCACCGACGCGGAACACCCCGACGCGGCGGGCTACGTCAGCGGCACGTCGGCGGAGCGCCGGTTCACCATCGCGCTCCCGCCCGGGAAGCGGCCTGACCCGGCCCGCGCGAAGGAGCCCATGCGCATCTTCCGCGACTTCCCCGACGCGGATCGGTCGAGCGTGTGACGCGGCCACAAGTGCGGCGGCTCTTGGCTCGTAGGTCCGCCTTTAGGCGGGCATTTTGTCTTTACAACGAAGACCGCGTAAACGCGGAACTCCGAACCCCGGAGCCGCGTGGACGGAGGCCTGCGGTACACGGTGCGCCCCGCCTGTTATATAACTACACCCTTCCCGCCCGCGCAAACCGCGCCACCCGCCACCCCGGAAACCGCTCCATGCCCTACGTCCTCGAAAACCTCGGCTCGCCCGCCCAAGACGACCTCTGGATGACCTTCCGCCCCGGGCGCGACCCGCGCACCGGGGCCGAGGTCGTCCTTGGCTCGCTCTCACGCGGCGGGTTCGTCGTCATCGACCCGCGCGCCAAGACCTCCGTGCAGATCCCCTCCGAACGTGGCTTCGGCTGCGCTTGGGCCATCGCCCAGGCGCCCAACGGCGACGTCTGGCAGGCCGACTACGGCACGCCCGACCCCAAGCTCTGCGTCTGGGACTGGAAGTCCGCCCGCTCCCGCATCGTCGCGAAGCACCCCATCAACGGGGTGTTCACCATCGACGTCGCCCCCGACGGCAAGGTCTACCTCCCCGCCTACACTACCAACACGATGCACCGCTACGACCCCGTCACGGGCAAGTTCGACGACTTCGGCAAGTACGACGAGTTCAACCCGCACATCCGCAACGTCTACTGCGGCGGCGACGGCATCGTCTACGTCACCAGCATCTCCTACAGCACCGGCACCTGCGTCGTCGCGCTCGACCCCGCGACGGGGCGCAAGTGGCGCGTCAACCCGCCCCCCGGCGTTCCCGCGGATTCCTTCCGCCTGCTTTTCAAGGACGGCTCGGGGCAGGTGCTCGTCGGCTTCGCCAAATGGGGACGCGTGCTTTGGTCCGAGCTGGTCAACGGCGAGCCCCGCCCGATCGCCTCCGAGTCGGTCCGGATCACCTCGAACAGCAGCTCACTGGCCTTCTCCGACGGCGGCTACATCGAGGGCATCGACCTGCACGACGTGACCTACATCGACCCCAAGGGCGAGACCGTCAAGTTCAAGGCCGACTACGCCGGCTCGCCCCTGCGCATCTTCAGCATCGCCCCGGGCGGCGGGCGCATCTGGGGCGGGACCTTCATCCCGCTCACCCTCTTCGAGTTCGACACCGCCACCAGCAAGCCGATCTACCACGGCAACCCCACCAAGTCGGGCGGGGAGATCTACAGCATGGTCTTCGCCGCGGGCAAGCTCTTCATGGCCAGCTACGTCGACGCCATCCTCACCCGCTACGACCCCGCCAAGCCCGTCCGCCGCGACGACAGCATCCAGGCCAACCCCGCCAACCTCGGCAAGATGAAGGAGACCGGCAAGCCGCTGCAGCGCCCGCACGGCTACGCGATGGACACGCGCGGGCAGGTCTACTTCAGCGCCCTCGGCGGCTACGGCTGCAACGACAGCGGCGTATGCCGCATCGACCCCGTCAGCGAGAACGTCACCCGCTGGATCTTCCCCGACACCAAGTTCGACGCGATGGTCCATCACGCCGCGACCGACCAACTGGTGGTCAGCGAAGTCCGCCTGGGCGTCAAGGGCGTCCGCTTCACCTTCCTCTCGCCCCACGACGGCAGCGTGAAGTGGTCGGAGGTCGTGATCGACGACCAGGGCGAGATGCACTCGATGCTCGCCCCCAAGCCCGATGAGAAGGGCGACGCGGCCGACGTGATCTATGGGATGCACGCCTACCGCGCCACGCTCGTCGCCTTCAGCGTGAGCAAGAAGAAGATCGTCGCGGTGATGCCCGAGATGCGCGTGGGCGAGCACTGCTGGAACGCGCTGATGTGGGGGCCTGATGGCCGGATCTGGGGGCTGACCGACGAGCAGGTCTTCGCGGTCGACCGCGGACTCAAGACGGTCGAGACCATCGTCGACCTGCGCCCACACGGCAAGGCGACGGCCAACCGCTTCGGGCTCGTCACCGGCGACGACGGCGCGGTCTACCTCGCGAACGGCACGGACCTGATGCGGATCAAGACGAAGTAGCATGGTGACGTGGTCGAGCGTCCCTCTGCCCCTCTCCCGGAGGGAGAGGGGCAGTGCGGCGCCTGCCACAAACGATCAATCTTCTTCCCAAGGCGCATCCCATGACCCCCATCGACATCGCCGTCCGCCGCGAGCTCTTCGTCGACGACCATCTCATCGACCGCCTCGACGGCGCCGCCCTCAAGCTCGCCGCCCCCGAGCGCAAGGACGTCTCCTTCGTCGGCGACGCGGCGTGGGAGGACTTCACCTGCGGGGCTCTGAGCATCGTCAACGCGGACGGCAAGCATCGGCTCTACTACCGCGCGTCGATCCCCGACCTGAAGAACGAGGATGACGTCATCATCGCCATGGCGGAAAGTTCCGACGGCGGGCGGAGCTTCCACCGCCCCGAGCTGGGCCTGATCGAGTTCAACGGCTCGAAGGCCAACAACATCGTCTGGCGCGGCGGGCAGCCCAGCGTGCCCCCGGCCTTCCTCGACGCCAACCCCGCCGCCGCGCCCGCGGCCCGCTTCAAGGGCATCGCCTCCTCCTGGGGCAAGGCCTACGCCATGGGCTCGCCCGACGGCCTGCGCTGGAGCCCGATCCAGCCCGGGCCCTTGGTGATGGACGGCTCGTTCGACACCATCAACACCGCCTTTTGGGACAAGCTCGCCGGCTGCTACCGCTCCTACACCCGCTCCTTCACCGATCCCGAGACGGGCAAGCCCTTCCCGCACGACAAGGTGCAGTGGAACAACGCCGTCCGCGCGATCCAGACCTCGACCTCGCCCGACTTCATCCACTGGTCGCCCGTGCGCACGCTGGAATACCGCGACAAGGGCCACGACCAGCACATGTACACCAACGACGTGCAGCCCTGCCCCGGGGCCGAGCACATCTACGTCGGCTTCCCCAACCGCATCGTGCCGACGCGCAACAAGTTCCCCGGCAACCGCTGGCCGGGCGTGAACGACGCGCTCTTCATGGCCAGCCGCGACGGCTTCACCTGGACGCGCTACAGCGAGGCTTGGGTCCGCCCCGGGCGCGACCAGCGGAACTGGACGCAGCGGAACAACTACCCCTCGTGGGGAATCATCGAGACCTCCGCGGAGGAGTGGTCAGTCCTCATCAGTGAGCACTACATGCAGGCCGACGGCACGCCCTGCCAGCTCCGCCGATTGGCGGTGCGCCCGTGGGGCTTTGTCTCGGTCTCCGCGGGCCACGCGGGCGGCGAGATGCTCACCCATCCGCTGGTTTTCTCGGGGCGCGAACTGCGCGTGAACTATGCCACCGCCGGCGCCGGCTCGCTGCAAGTCGAAGTCTGCGATGTGGCGGGCAAGGCGCTCGAAGGCTTCGCGCTGGCCGACATGGAGCCGCTCTTCGGCGACGAGCTGGACGCCGTCGTCACCTGGAAGGGCGGGGCAGCCCTCGCCGCGGTGACGGGGCACCCCGTGCGGCTGCGCGTCCGCCTGCAGGACGCGGATCTCTTCGCGCTGCGGACGGTGTGAGGCCGATCTTGTAGGGTGGGTAGAGCGGTGTTCCGCGAAACCCACCGGCGGGGCTCGCGAGGCGCCTCATGCGCGCGACTCTGGGGTTCGGAGTTCCGCGTTTACGCGGGTATTCGGAAACCCGAAGCGCCGTAGCACGCAGCTCTGGGTTAGCCGGACGCGCAAGCGACGGCTTGAACCGTCCGACCAACCGAGAACACAACGTCACACCGTACGCCCAACGCCGTCGCTTGCGCGTCCGGCTAACGCGACGGTTCCCGCTGACCTCTACCGGCTTCGTCTGACGGTGGCCCGATGGTGGGTTTCGCGGCGTACCGCTCTACCCACCTTACGAGAGGTCGCTCGGCGTTTCGCTGGCCCTTGCGGTTATATTCGCACCCGCGACTCCGTCACTTCACCTCTCGCCCATCGAGGTCCACCGCTTGCCCCTCCGCTGGCCCAGCAAGATGCTCCACCTCGCCGCCGGCCTCTTCGCCGTCGTATGGTGCGTCAACGTCTTCCGCGCCGCCACGCAGGCCATGACCCACGACGAGGCCCTGACTTGGCGGCGATACCTCGCCGAGCCGCTCGCCGATTCGTTCAACTACTACTGGACGAACCACCACATCCTCTACACGCTGCTCTCCTACGCCGTGACGGCGCTCTTCGGCTTCTCGGAGCTCTCGATCCGCGCGGTGAGCGTGCTGGGCGGGGCGCTCTTCTTCGCGGGCGTCATCCGCCTCTGCAGGCGACTGATGGGCCCGACGCCCCTCGCCGCGGCCATCGCCCTCATCGCCGGCCTCAACCCCTTCGTGCTCGACTTCATGGTCGCCGCCCGCGGCTACGGGCTCGGGCTGGCCTTCCTCGTCTGGGCGATCGACGGCCTCGTCGGCCTGCTGCAGGAGGAGGACCCGCTCGCCCCGCGGCCCGATCTCGACCGCCGGCTCTCGCTCGCCTCGGTCTGCCTCGGGATCTCCATCTCCGCCAACCTCATCTACCTCTTCCCCGGCACGGCCCTGGCGGCCGCCTTCGTCGTCATCATGCTCGCCGACGGCGTGAAGCGGTTCCCCGCGCCGGAGCGAGGCCAACTGCTCCGCCGGATGGTCGTCAACTTCGCCCTTCCCGGCCCGCTCCTCGCCGCCGCGATCTGCGGCCCCGTCCTGCGCCACGCCGACCTGGGCACGTTCGACATGGGGCTGCATCGCCTCGACGAAGCGGTGAACGATCTGCTTCGCTGCTCCCTCTGGCATCACCGCATGATCGGCCACCCCGCGCTGCAGGCGGTCTCCGAATCGCTTGCCGCGGGGATCGCCTGGGGCGTGACCCCGCTGGTCTGCCTGCTTCTGCTCGTGGCCGTGCCGGCGCTGGCGTGGCGATGGCGGCGGGGCGGGAGCGTCGCCTCGCTCCGCGCCGACCAGCGCGGCACGCTGCTCCTGGGCGGCGCGGCGCTGCTCACCGCGGCCGTCTACCTCGCGACGCACACGCTGCTCGGGGTCCGCTACCCCGACGCCCGCGCCTCGCTCTGGGGCGTGATGCTCCTGACCTTCCTCGCGCCGCTGCTCGGGGCGTGGGTGTTGGACCGTTTCAAGCCCGGCCCCGTGACTGTCACGCTGCGGTCGCTCGGATGGGCGATGGCCTTGGCCGCGCTGGCCCTCAACCTGCTCGCCTTCAACGTCAGCCATTTCCGCGAGTGGCGGTACGACGCGGCCAACCGCATCCATTTCGAGCACATCGCCCAAAAGGGGCGCGAGGCCCACGCGATGCTCCGCCTCGGCGCGTCGAGCGTCCTCCTGCCCAGCCTGAATTACTACCGCGACCGGGTCGCCCCGCCCAACATCTCGCGCGTGCTGCCGCCCACCGACCTGCCGAGCTTCGACCTGCTGGTGCTCCAGCCCGGCGACCTGCAATCGCTCGAGAACGAGGCCCCGGGCCGGTTCCGCGTGGTCGAGCGCGACGAGCTGGCGGAGACGTGCTTGGTGGAGCGCGTGCGGTGAGGGAAAAGGTTGAGCGCCGACAGCGGCGGCATTCAAGCCCCAAAGGGGCGATTCAGCCAGAGCCCAGGGCAACGCCCTGGGTTGGCTTGGCCTCTTGAATCAGAGCCCTGTAGGGGCGACTCAATGCGCCGTTGGAGCAACGCTTGAATCGCCCCTACAGGGCTTAAATCCATTGCGCTCGTCGTGACCCAGGGCGATGCCCTGGGCTCTGGCTGAGACGCCCCT